>NZ_JBNGHF010000033.1:0-49816 GCF_050611805.1 Methylotuvimicrobium sp. | reverse complement strand
ACGACGAACTCTGTTTAGCAAGTTTACCGATACTTGTGTATAACGGCGAGTGCTCCGCGTGGGAATGCCGCTTTAGACGCTCCGCGTCGACAGCTGTGGACGCAGAGCGTCCCCGGATGCATTCCCACGCGGAGCGTAGGAACGATGATAAATAGGGAAATTATCTGTTAAGAAATCCTAAGCTTGGTAAAACGCCCAACCTGGGAATTGCTGATTTTACTTTGCACCTTTGCGCGCGACACATGACTCTTCAAAAAACTCGACCGAACAAATCAATCGAACAGCGCTTGGGTCTAAATTCACGCTTTTTCCTAAGCTCCAGCTTCCAGTGACTGACACAACCTCTGCACATTTTCAATCAGCCCGGCTTTCTCGTTCAATCTTCCTTGATTGTCGGGAAGCTAGAGCTTCCTGAACAGGTTACCCAAGCAGGAGCTTGGGTAACAGCATATTTTACTCTGCGTCTTTGCGCGCGATACATGACTCTTCAAAATGCTCGGCCGAACAAATCAATCGAACAGCGCTTGGTCTAAATTTTTACTCTTTTCTAAACCTCTAAGTTCGCCTTTATCTTTTATGCCATGAAATTTTGTGCCGGCAAGGTTGGCTTGTGAAAAATCGGTATCCAGCAGTTTGGCTTGGGAAAGATCGGCACCCGACAAATCGGCACCGGTGAGGTCTGCACCGGCCATGTCGGCGACCATTAAATTAGCGTTTTGCAGATTGGCGCCGTTCAATTTGGCCAAACGCAACATTGCCCGACTCAAATTAGCCCCGGCCAAATTGGCTCCGGTTAAATCGGCGCCTTTTAAATTGGCGCGCATTAAACCCATCGGCTGATTTTTCATATCCGCCCCCCAATTGGCTTCTCTCAGATCGGCGCCCTTTAAATTAGCACCGTCCATCACGGCAATAAAACGACTGCCTCTTAGATTAGCCTTGCTCAAATTGGCCTTGACTAAACTGACACCGAACACGCTGCTATTCGAAAGATCGGCGCCGGATAAATTGATGCCGGTCATTACGGTCAAATCCAATACCAAACCGGACAAATTACTATTGCTAAAATCGGCCTTTCTCAAATCGGCGCCCCATAAATCGGCATGGCGAAAATCCAAGCCGGATAAGTCGACTCCGCGTAAGTCCTTCCGGCGCAAATCGGCCGGTTTCTCTTTTGTGGCCGTGCTTAGCAGTTGTTCGATTTGCGCACGGTCGAGATCGGCCGCAAATGCCGAGGAAGTATTCAGTGCCAATAAAAACAACGAGGTAAATAGGGTAGGTATTTTCATCGTATCATCTCCTAATGCGTTGGCTTGATCAAAACTCATTATATACTCAGAGCAAGGGCATGTTCAGTTTTCTAAAACGCCCCAGCAATTCCCAGTTTGAGAATAAAAAAAGGTGCGGAGTGTGCTTGGCGAGGATGTCGGCGGCAGGGAGGTCCCATGGATAGGTTTACGGCGTTCCTCGACTGGCATACCCCGCACCCTGAACACGGAAAAATTTCTCCAACTGGGAATTGCTGAAAACGCCCATTACAAACGAAATGCTTTGTTCCTGACGTTCCGATATTTCTGAGTTAAACTAACCTCCTTTCCTACTCTCCCTGTATTTGTCTCAAAACGCACTCATGACTTCTTGTAACGATCCGGCATGCGCCAAAAAAGTCGAATTATTAAATAGCGAATGCCGTTGCGTGTCGTTAGACCGTCATGCTCTGCGCGATGAATTGCTGGCTCTTAACGATCTTAATCTATTCCGCATGCTCACCGAAGAGCGTCCGTATTTATTCGCAGAATCGGCCGTATTCGTCGATGAATCCTGCTTACGGCGGCAATGGGAAATTATCGCGGCACTGGAAAAAGTCATCGATTTACCGGCTTATCAACAGCGGGTATTGGCTTATGCGCCTGAAACCGCCCTTTTTACGCCGAAAGCCCGGGGCGTTTTTTTGGGCTACGATTTTCATATCGGACCCAATGGACCGCAATTAATCGAAATTAATACGAATGCCGGCGGCGCCCTGGTCAATGCGATCCTGGCGCGCGCTCAAGTCACTTGTTGCGAGCAAGCAGGCGACAGGCGTCCGGGTCAATTACCCGGGATGGAGTTAAAACAATCGCTCGAGCAAGTTTTCACCGATATGTTCCTCGAAGAATGGCGACAGGAGCGGGGCGAGCAAGCATTAAAAACGGTTGCCATCGTCGATGAGCAACCGGCCGAGCAATATATGTATCCGGAGTTTTTACTATTCGAAAAACTCTTCGAGCGGCACGGTATCGAAGCGGTAATTTGCGATCCGTCGGAGTTGACCTTCATCAATGGCAAGCTGTTATATCGAGAGCTTCACATCGATCTCGTTTATAACCGTCTGACCGATTTCGGTTTGGAAGAAATAGCCTCGCAAGCATTGCGCAATGCCTACTTAGGCAATGCCGTGGTCGTGACGCCTTATCCCAGAAATCACGCATTGTATGCTGACAAACGCAATTTGGCCGTGTTGACCGACGCTGCGGTTTTAGAAGAAATCGGCGTAGATGCTGCCACTCGCGAGATTTTATTATCAGGAATCGCACAAACCGTCGTTGTGCGAGAACAAGACGGGGAAAAACTTTGGTCTGATCGGAAACGTTTATTTTTCAAACCGGCCAAAGGCTTCGGCAGTAAGGCTGCTTACCGCGGCGATAAACTCACTCGGCGAGTATTTGGGGAAATCTTGCAAGGCGATTATGTCGCGCAACAATGGGTAGCGCCAAGCGAAAGGCACTTAGAAGTTGATGACGCAGTGATGGGTTTTAAATTGGACTTGCGTAATTATGTTTACAACGGTCAAGTGCAGTTAGTCAGCGCAAGATTGTATCAAGGCCAGACGACTAACTTCCGTACACCCGGCGGAGGATTCGCGCAGGTTGTCGTCGTCGATCCGGCCGGATAGCGCTCGACTTTAAAGAGCCGAGGCCAAAACGCTTAACGCCTTGCCCCGATGACTGATCGCATTTTTGACTTCAGGCGCCAACTGCGCCGATGCACATTCGTACTCGGGCACCCAAAATACAGGGTCGTAACCAAAGCCGTTGTCACCGACCGGTTCATCCAAAATCCGACCTTCCCAAGTCCCTTGTGCGATCACGGGACAGGGATCCTGGGCATGCTCGATGAACACGATCACGCAGATGAAACGCGCAGTGCGCTGTTCGAACGGCACTCCGGACAATTCCTTCAACAACTTATCGACATTATCTTGATCGCTGGCATCCGAACCCGCATAACGCGCCGAGATCACTCCCGGGGCGCCGTGCAAATAATCCACCGCCAACCCGGAATCATCGGCGATTGCAGGCAGTCCCGAATGGAATGCCGCATTACGGGCTTTCAATAGCGCGTTTTCGACGAAGGTCTTGCCGGTTTCATCGGCTTCCGCGATTTGGAACTGCGACTGAGGCACAATCGGATGACCGGCCAAAATAGCTTGGATTTCCCGGATCTTACCGGGATTACCGCTGGCCAGAACGACCGGCTGGGAAGGATTCGATAACATTTAAAAGTTTTCCAGAGCTTCGGCTTGTTTTTCCAACAATTGTTTGATGCCATGCTCGGCCAAGCTCAGCATCGCATCGAGCTCGTCCTTACGAAACGCGTGGCCTTCGGCAGTACCTTGTACTTCAATGAATGCCGAAGCGTCATTCATGACGACATTCATATCGGTCTCGGCATTGCTGTCTTCGGCATAATCCAAGTCCAAAACCGGAACGCCTTTGAAAATGCCGACTGAAACCGATGCGACTTGTCCGTGCAGCGGATTTTTCTTGATTTGCTTTTTAGCGAGCATTTTCTGCACCGCCAATGACAAGGCAACGAAACCGCCGGTAATCGATGCCGTTCGCGTTCCGCCATCGGCTTGCAGCACGTCGCAATCAATCGTGATGGTATTTTCACCCAGCGCTTTCATATCGACCGCGGCTCTTAGCGATCGACCGATCAAGCGTTGAATTTCCTGAGTGCGCCCGCCTTGTTTGCCGCGACTCGCTTCACGCCCCATTCGGTCGTGTGTGGAGCGGGGCAACATCCCGTATTCGGCGGTAATCCAGCCTTCGCCCTTACCTTTGAGAAATCGCGGCACGTTAGTTTCGACACTGGCCGTGCATATCACACGCGTGTCGCCAAATTCTACCAGCACGGAACCTTCCGCATGCTTGGTGTATCCGCAGGTAAATTTAATGTCTCTCAATTGATCAGGATTACGTCCGCTTGGTCTCATAGTGCTACTCATGATTAAATAACGCGACAGTATAACCGAAAGCTTTCATTTAAAGAGGGCTTTTGAGCATTCAATTAGCAGTCAACTCTTTTAGATAATCGGCCACAGATTGCGGACGATCGGACGGCTTAACCGCCATCGCCCAATCGATAACCGCCAACAGTTTTTTGGAATATTTTTTTTTGTGAGCCTTCACCGCAGGGATCAGCGAGTCATTCTGAGCTCGCTCGGTTGCTTGAGGAGGCGCTTTATAGTCGAGGCAGGCCCGCATGCTCGCGCCGATCGCATAAAGATCGGTCCAAGGCCCTAGCGGTTTATTGCTTAAATATTGTTCGACCGGCGAAAACCCGTTGGTCAGTACTTTGCTTTGTTTATGTCGAGCCGGATTAGGAAAAGTCTGAATCGCGCCGAAATCCAGCAATACAGGATCGTTTCCCGGGCGAATCAAAATATTGGCCGGCTTGATGTCCAGATGAACGAGATTATGTTGATGAATAAACCCGACGCCATCTAATAATGAAACGAATACTTGTACTAAAAACTCCTCGCTCATCTCCAGTAATCTTTTTTGCAGAATTTTTTCCAAGGTAAGCCCGTAGTCGTAAGTCATCACCATGTACACTGTCGAATTTTCTTGAAAAAAATTGATGACTTCAACAATATTCGGGTGTTTTAACTTCGCCAACACCATCGCTTCTTCGAAAAATAGCGCTCTACCTCGCTTGAACAAAGCTTTGGTTTCCTCGCTGTTAGCCACGACTTGATTATTCCACGTTCTATGGGCTAATTTTCTAGGCAGATACTCCTTGATCGCGACTTGAACCTGATCTAATCGCCTGCGGGCCAAGTAAACGGAACTAAATCCGCCGCGCGCCAATTCACGCTCGATCATATAGTCGTCTATAATGGTGCCGGATTGGAGATAATTCCATTGTTTAGGATAGTTATCCGGATCGTAGTATTCAGCCACTGAGTCGCGTCATTGGGTTAATTCGTGAAAAAACACGACAATTATAGGTGAAAAATGATCAGAAGTATGACGGCATTTGCCGGAGATGAGGCAGTCATCGAAAATTTAACCGTTCTTTGCGAACTGCGATCGGTTAATCATCGTTATTGCGACATCACTGTCAAATTACCCGAGCGCTTCCGCTTTGCCGAAGCGCCGATACGTAGCGCCATTGCCGCAAAAATCAAACGCGGCAAAGTCGAATGCGCATTAAATTATAAAAAGCTTCCGCAAAACTTTAACATAGATCTACAGGCGGTTGAGGCACTTTTGAACGCAGCCCGCACTATCGAATCGCTTATGCCCGAGCCCCGAACATTTTCGGCTCTCGATATTTTGACTTACCCGGGTATTCAACAGGAAATCGGCACAGACAATGCCATTCTTGGTCAGGGTATTACTGCTTTAATCGAGCGCACGCTCGAACAAATGATCGAGGTCAGAAATCGGGAAGGCGAGCAATTAGCAAGCCTTATCGATGAACGCTGCCGAAAGATGAGCGAATTAGTCGTTGCAGCGCGTAGCAGAATGCCCGAAGTTTTGGTTCATCTGCGGGAAAAACTGAAGCTCCGAATTCACGATTTAGTAATCGAACCCGATTTCGACCGACTGGAACAGGAATTAGTTTTTTTGACCCAAAAACTGGATGTCGAAGAAGAGTTAGATCGTCTCGAAACGCATGTCAACGAAGTAAGACGTACCCTCAAAGACTCAGAGCCAGTCGGCCGCAGAATGGATTTTCTAATGCAGGAAATGAACCGCGAAGCCAATACCTTAGGCTCTAAGTCTGCCGACAAGGTAATGACCGGCATTGCGATAGACTTGAAAGTCTTGATTGAACAAATGCGCGAACAAATTCAAAATATCGAATAGACCAAAACGCGCTCGAAAAAGACGCATTCCGCCAAACTTAAGTCTGTAAAATCTACACTTAATCTTTCTCACAACTACATTTTCGGATTAGTTATACTCATCGTAGATCAAAATTCGGCACCGGGGTGTCCGTCAAAGGACGCCGTGAACCCAGCACCTAAATTCCATAGGTCATTGGTAATGATTTAATATTATGGCTAATTTAGGTGCTGGGTGAATACATCCCTGTAGGCTCTAGCCAGCTCCATGCTGGCCCCTCACCTAGCGTTAGGTGAGGGGCCGAACACCCGGTGCCTCCTCAGGCACTGCCGAAATTTGATGTACGAAAGTTATACCATTAACGACACGCATGCAATTGGATTTCATCATAAATAAATGGGCTGTCTGGCCACCTTTGTCGCCTGAGCAAGATAGCGCCGCCCAATGGCTTTCCGACATATCCCCCATGCTGAAAAGGCGCTTGACACCGCTGGCTAAGACCGTATTCTGTACCGTTGCTCAGTGCCTTGACGAAGACGGCATGGTGCCTGCGGTATTCAGTTCCGCTCACGGCGAATTGGCTAAATCCTTGTCGATGATGGAAATGCTCGAGGTCGGCGAGGAAATCTCGCCGACCGGGTTTAGCCTGTCGGTCCACAATGCCATTGCCGGTTTGTTTTCGATGGCCTGGAAAAACAAGCTGCAATGTACCGTGCTCGCTCCCGGCGAGGAAGGCATGGCGCCCGCATTTATTGAAGGATTAGGCTTACTTCAAGAAGGCGCGGAACGGGTGTTGTTGGTGTTTTACGATGAACCCTTGCCCGCCTTTTATCCGTCTTCTCCTTATCGATTGTCTTCGGATTCGAGCTGTGCGCTAGCATTGATGATTGCAAAAAGCGGCACAGGACAAGCGTTGACACTATTTTCTTCAGCATTAATCGGAAACGACGGCGAACAACCGGTACAATTGCCGGCCTTTATTCGCTTTTTGACCGAGCCGCAGACTCGACTGACCTTCTGCATGCCGCGCCGGAGTTGGAGTTGGGAAAAACGTTACGACTGACGTTATCCTCGATTTTGGCGGCAACCGCTATTGATATAATTTTTAGAGAAATGTATGAGCAGTTTGGAAAATGAATTAAAAAAATTGATTATCGAGTCACTCGATTTGGAGGATATCGGCGTGGATGATATCGATAGTCACGAAGCTTTGTTTAACGACGGCTTGGGGCTGGACTCGATCGATGCCCTGGAACTGGGCCTCGCGATTAGAAAAAAATATAATATCCGGATCGATTCGGAAAAAGACGACGTGGTTAATATTTTCGCGTCGGTCGCCGCGCTGGCTGAATTTATTGATTCCGAGCAGAGGGCAGCATGAACAATCGCGATGACATTCTGCAAATGATCAGGGACATCATGCAGGAGATGTTCGAGATAGACGCGGAAGACGTGACGCCGGAAGCCCGTCTTTATGAAGACCTCGATTTCGACAGCATCGACGCGGTCGACATGATTGTCAAACTCAAGGAATTGACCGGCAAGGCCGTGAAACCGGAAGATTTCAAGAACGCACGCACCGTAGGCGATGTCGTCGAAGCCGTCGATAAACTGATCCATATCTAATGCGCAAATGGCTTAACGGCGTCATCGGTGTCTTGATGCTGTTATATCCGCTGGCCGTTTATTTCGGCATTCAATCGGTGCAGCCCTGGCAGATTGCCATGTCCTTGGCCACGCTGTTGCTCGTGCGCCTGGTTTGCGGACGGACTACCGGCGCGGCCAATCAAGGCTTGGTCATCGCCGCGCTACTGTTTTGCGGCCTGGCCGTCTGGAATAATAACGAGATCACCCTGCGTTTTTATCCTGCTTTGGTGAATCTGGGCTTGCTACTGGTGTTTGCGTCGAGCCTGTATTTTCCGCCGCCGGTGATCGAACGGCTGGCGCGTCTTCAACATCCCGATTTGCCCCCTCAAGGCGTGCTTTACACCAGAAGGGTCACCCAGATCTGGTGCGTGTTTTTTTTACTGAACGGATTGATTGCCGCCGCGACCGCGCTGTGGTGCAGTTTTGCCTGCTGGAGCCTGTATAATGGCCTGCTGGCTTATGTGTTGATGGGGTTATTGATGGCGATCGAATATTGGGTGCGAATCAGGACGCAGGATCATGCGCGTTGAACCGATTCCGCTGAGCCGCTGCGCATTACCCGCGCATCCCGAACGGACGGTTGCCGCGCATGCAGGACAACTGTTGGACCGGCAACGCTTCTGCGCCGATGTCGCTGCCGCGGTCTCAGCATTACAGCATCAAACACCGCCTTGCTATGCCCTGTATCATGAAGACGCCTACCTGTTCGCGGTGCTGCTCTTTGCCTTGTGGCATGCCGGCAAAATAGTCGTCATTGCCGGCAATAACTGTCCGGCGACCGCCGATGAACTGGCCGGGCAAGGCTGCGCATTGATCGGTGCCTGGCAAGGGCGCGAATCGCCATTGGCCAGCCCTGCCGAAGTAAACATCGAATTGCATGCTCTGAGCCCGGCCGATACGCAATTGACGCTTTTTACCTCCGGTTCGAACGGCAGACCTAAGGCCATCGTCAAGACCTTGCCGCAATTGCAACGCGAGATCGATGCCCTGGAAGCCCAGTGGGGCCTATTGTTGGGAGGGTCGGCGGCGGCCGCGACCGTCAGTCATCAGCATATTTACGGATTGTTGTTCAGATTGTTATGGCCGCTGGCGTCGGGGCGCTGTTTTCACAGCCAGCTATTTTTGAGTCCAGAGCCGATGTTGAAAGCCTTGGCCGGCCAACCCGCCTATTGGGTCGCGAGCCCCGCGCAATTGAAAAGGCTCGATGAATTGACTGAATGGGATCAATTAGCCGGGTTCAGCGCCATTTTCAGTTCGGGCGGGCCGCTTCCGCCCGAGGCCGCAGCGCAAATCGAGCGGCTTTGCGGGCAGCGGGTCATCGAAGTCTACGGCAGTTCCGAAACCGGCGGGATTGCGTGGCGCTGCTCCGCTCAAGATACGCGATGGACGCCCTTTGCCGGTATCGGATTCAGTCGGGGCGAGGATGGACGCTGTTTGTTGACATCGCCGTATTTGCCCGATGCAAGTGCCTATCCGATGGATGACCGGATCGAACTGCACGGCGACGGACGCTTTAGCCTGATGGGCCGGCTCGACCGCATCGTCAAGGTGGAGGAAAAACGTTTGTCGTTGGACGCATTGGAAAACGCCTTGACTCAATCCGATTGGGTCGAGCAGGCGCACTGTTTGCTGCTCAGCAACCGGCGGGACCGTGTGGCGACCGCTATCGTGTTGACCGAAAGCGGCTTGGATGCGCTACGCCGGCAAGGCCGTGCGGCCGTATTCAAGTCATTGCGGCGGCAATTGCAACGAGCCTTCGAATCGGTGGTATTGCCGCGTAAATGGCTATTCTTCGACAGCTTGCCGATAACCCGACAGGGTAAAATCGATCATGCCTTGCTTCGGCAATTGTTCGCGTTGGACTCGGCCAAATATCCGCAATTGCTATACTGCCAGATCGCCACCAACAGCGCCGAACTGGAATTTCGCATTCAGCCCGAACTGGTCTATTTCGACGGTCATTTTCCGGGCATGCCGATTCTACCAGGCGTGACGCAATTGGCTTGGGCCGAGCATTACGGCAAGTTGTTTTTTTCGATCGAGCAGCCTTTTCTGACAATGGAAGCGGTCAAATTTAAAAAAATCATCCTACCGGATGCCTTGATCAAGATGACGCTGGAATGGCGAGACGAGACCTGTAAGCTCTATTTCGATCTGAGTTCGGTCAGCGAATCGCATAGTTCTGGACGGATGGTGTACGGAGCACGCTCATGAAGGTTTGCGTCATTATCCCGGTTTACAATCACGAAGACGCGGTCGGCACGGTCGTCGAGCAATTAAAACCCTACGACCTGCTTTGCTATCTGATCAACGACGGCAGCACGCCGTCCTGCACTTCGGTGTTGAAGCGATTGGCGGAACGTGAGCAGGATTGGATCGTGTTATACGAACGCCCAGAAAACGGCGGCAAAGGCGCGGCGGTCATCGACGGTTTGCGCTTGGCGATAGCCGATGGCTTCAGCCATGCGCTACAAATCGATGCCGACGGACAGCACCGGCTCGAGGACATCGATCGTCTGCTGAAGGTAGCCGAACGACACCCAAACCGGCTGATTCTCGGCAAGCCTCGTTTCGATGACACCGTGCCTAAGGGCCGCTTGTACGGTCGTCAATTCACGAACCTGTGGATTTGGATCAATACGCTGTCGCTTTCGATCGCCGACGGCATGTGCGGTTTTCGCTGCTATCCGCTCGCGGCGGTCGATCCCTTGCTGAAATCGACCCGAATGGGCCTGCGCATGGACTTCGACATCGAAATCGCCGTGCGTCTCTACTGGCAAGGCATCGATGTGCTCAATGTCGAAACCGAAGTGCGCTACCCGCTGGACGGCGTTTCTCATTTCGACATGCTGCGCGATAACCTATTGATTTCGAGAAAACATGCGCAATTGTTTTTCGGCATGCTGATACGCCTGCCGCGCTTATGGATGAGGCATTGGCGATGAAGCATTGGGCCAACATGGAAGAGCGCGGCGTCATCTGGGGCATGCAGTTGCTGCTCAAGGTCTATCTGTTATTCGGACGCAAGGTGCTGCAAGTGTTTTTATATCCGGTGGTCAGTTATTACTGGCTGCTCAACGGTAAGGCGCGTGCTGCCAGTATCGATTATTTGCGCCGCGTGTCGGCTTTTTTGCCCGCGGACACGATACGAGGCGGACGCTACGGCAGTTATCTGCATTTCATCGCTTTCGCGAATGCGATCATCGATAAGCTGGCTGCCTGGAGCGGCGCGATCTCGTTGAACGATGTGGAATACCATGGCAGAGACGCGATCGTCAGTCATCTTGAACACGGCCAAGGCGTTTTGATCCTGGGTTCACACCTGGGCAATATGGAAGTGTGCCGGGTCATCGCCAAGCTGCGCAAAAACGTCACTGTTAATGTCTTGGTGCATACCAAGCATGCCGAAAAATTCAATGCGCTGTTAAACCGTTATGCCGAATCCGGGCGCATGAATCTGATTCAAGTCACCGAAATGAACGCCGCGACCGCAATGCTGCTGCAAGACAAAATCGAAGCCGGCGAACTGGTCGTGATCGCCGCCGACAGAATTCCGGTCACAGGGCAAGGGCGTGTAATCAATGCGCGCTTTCTGGGCGCAATAGCAAAGTTTCCGCAAGGGCCATACATCTTGGCTTCGCTGCTGAAATGTCCGGTCTATACCTTGTTTTGCTTGAAGCGTCAGGGCAAGCAAGCGATTTATTTCGATCATTTCAGCGACGGCCTGAATCTACCGAGAAAACTTCGCGAAGAGCGTGCCAGGCGTTATGCTCAGGACTATGCCGACCGCTTGCAGCACTATTGTCTGCTGGAACCGCTGCAGTGGTTCAATTTTTACGATTTTTGGCAGAATGGAAATGATTAAGGGGCGATGTGATAGGATGCTCCCTTGCTTAGCCCCTCGACAACCCTGGCTAAAATTAAGAGAAGGTAATCATTATGCCTAAAATCACCGATTTGTCGCAACTCGACACTAAGCAAACCTATAGCTATGCCGATTATTTGACCTGGCAAATCAAAGAAACCGTCGAATTGATCAAAGGCAAAGTCATGATGATGTCGCCCGCACCGAATGTCCTGCATCAACGTATCGAAAGAAAACTACTGGTCGGCATCGACCTCCATTTGAAAAATAAGCGATGCGAAATTTTTCCGGCACCTTTCGATGTGCGTTTATACGATAGAAAACAATCCGTGCTGAGTAGTCAGGAAATTTTTACCGTCGTACAACCGGATTTATGCGTCATTTGTAATCCTGAAATCTTGGATAAACAAGGTTGCAACGGCGCGCCGGATTGGATTATCGAAATTCTCTCTCCAGGCAATTCCAAGCGGGAGATGCAAATCAAATATCAGCTTTATCAAGAATGTGGCGTACAAGAATATTGGTTGGTTTACCCTGAACAACAAGCGATTCATCAGTTTGTTCTCGATGCTGAAGGGCAGTATCGGCTTAAAGCCATGTTTGCCGATAAGTCGGCATCATCTTATCTATTTCCTGACTTATCAATCGATTTAATTGATCTTTTTGCTAGCCGCTAATGACTAAACGAATCGTAATCGTCGACGGACAAGACTTGACGATCGAAGATATTGTCGCGGTTGCGGACCGCTCGCATCGACTCGAATTGAGCGATGCGCCGGCCTTCGTCGCGCGCATCGACAAAGGCGCTGAATTCATCGAAACGCTGCTGCGCGAGGAAGGCTTCGTCTACGGCGTCACGACCGGTTACGGCGATTCCTGCACCGTGTCGATCCCGCTGGACAAGGCCGGCGACTTGTCGCGCCATCTTTATACCTTCCACGGTTGCGGCCTCGGCGCGCATTTCGACGAACAACAAACCCGCGCGATCATGGCGGTGCGTTTGAACAGCCTTGCACGGGGTTTTTCCGGCGTGCGTTACCGCTTGCTGCAACAGATAGCCGAATTACTGAAACATGATGTGCTGCCGTTGATTCCGCAGGAAGGCTCGGTCGGTGCCAGCGGCGACTTGACGCCGTTGTCTTATCTAGCGGCGGTTCTGGCCGGTGAGCGCGAAGTAATCTTTCGCGGCGAGAAGCAGGAAGCCGCGAAAGTGCTGGCAACATTGGGCATCGCTCCGTTGACGCTGAAACCGAAGGAAGGCCTCGCGATCATGAACGGTACGGCGGCGATGACGGCGTTGGCCTGCCTGGCCTATCAACGCGCGGCCTATTTGTCGCAATTGTGCACACGCATCACCGCGCTGGCGTCGGTCGCGCTGAACGGCAACGCCTATCATTTCGACGAAAAATTATTCTCGGTCAAGCCGCATGCCGGGCAAATCAAGGTCGCGGCGCGTATTCGAGGCGACTTGCATGTCACCGAACAGACGCCGCGCAACGATACGCGCCTGCAGGACCGCTATTCGCTACGCTGCGCGCCGCATGTGATCGGCGTCTTGGAAGACGCGCTGCCGTGGCTACGGCAATTTATCGAAAACGAATTGAACAGCGCGAACGACAACCCGATTATCGACGCCGAAGGCGAGCATGTCTTGCACGGCGGACATTTTTACGGCGGTCATATCGCGTTCGCGATGGACAGCTTGAAAACGGCGGTCGCGAATCTGGCCGACCTGATGGACCGGCAGATGGCGCAATTGATGGACACCAAGTTCAATCACGGCTTGCCGGCCAATCTGTCCGGCGCGAGAGGCGACGAGGCGATGCTGAATCACGGTTTCAAAGCCGTACAAATCGCCGTGTCGGCCTGGACCGCCGAAGCGCTTAAATTGACGATGCCGGCCAGCGTGTTTTCGCGTTCGACCGAATGCCACAATCAAGACAAAGTCAGCATGGGCACGATTGCCGCGAGAGACTGCGTGCGCATCATCGAATTGACCGAGCAGGTCGCGGCGGCCGTTTTGATCGCCGTCATCCAGGGCGTTGAATTGCGCGGGGGACGGTCGGGTTTGAGCGCCGGTCTCAAGCATACGCTGCAACAAGTGAGGGCCGAGATCGGTTTTCTCGAAGCCGACCGAGCATTGGAACGGGAATTGCGCCTCTGTCTGCAATTGATCCGCGACCGGCATTGGGTTCTGTATGACTAAGGCCATCGTCTCCTGTGAAGTCGAAATCGAGGTGCCATTTTTCGATGTCGACCTGATGGAAATTGTCTGGCACGGCCATTATCTAAAATATTTCGAAATCGCCCGTTGCGCACTGCTCGATAAGATCGATTACGGCTATATGCAAATGCGCGAATCCGGCTATGCCTGGCCGGTCGTCGATGTGCGCGTCCGCTATGCGAAACCAGCGAAGTTCGGTCAAAAAATCATCGTGCATGCTGAATTGACCGAATGGGAAAACCGCATGAAAATCAATTATCTGATTCTCGACAAACAAACCGGCGCGCGCTTGACGCGCGGCTATACCTACCAAGTCGCGGTCGAGATCTCCGGCGGCGAAATGTGCTACGAATCGCCGCCGGTATTGTTGGAAAAATTGGGACTTAACGCATCGTGAAGGACTATGATGTCATTGTGATCGGTAGCGGCATCGGAGGCTTGACTGCGGCCGGCTTGCTCGCGAAATCCGGTAAGTCGGTGTTGGTACTCGAAAGCCATGACCGGCCGGGTGGTTATGCGCACGGATTCAGGCGCAAAAAATACCGTTTCGATTCCGGCGTGCATTTGATCAGCGGCTGCGGCCCTGACGGTTACCGGGGCGGACAAATCATCTACAAGGTGTTACAGGCGCTCGATGTCGAACATAGTATCGAATTCATCAACATAGACCCATTCAGCCATGCCCGTTATCCGGATTTGGACACCGCTTTGCCGCAGTCGGTCGAGGCGTTTTGTGAACGGTTGGGACGGCTGTTTCCGGAAGAGCAGCAGGGTTTGCGCGACTTGACCCGTTTATGTCTGCAGGTGGCCGAAGAAATTACCGTCGCCGATGAGATCATAGCCGGAACGAACCTAGCCGAGGCACAACGCTTGCTGCCAGCCTTATGCAAATACCGCAAAGCAACCCTGGCCGAAGTGGCGCGGAAGTTCATCGCCAACCCGAAATTACTGGGGCTCTTCGCAAGCAATTGGCCTTATCTTGGCCTGCCGCCTTCGGAAGTCTCATTTGTCTATTGGTCGACGATGTTGATTGGCTATATGGTCGACGGCGCTTATTACTGCAAGGGCGGTTTCCAGCATTTGGCAGATACGCTGGTCGACGGTCTCGCACAGCACGGTGGCGAGATCCGCTTCAAATCGCCGGTCGATAAAATTCTGATCGAAAACGGAAGGACTGCCGGTGTCGAGGTAAAAAACGAAAAGTTTGCCGCGCCGGTCGTGATCGCCAATGCCGACATCCGGCATACGGTTTGCGAGATGATCGGCGAACAGCATTTTCCGACACGCTATATTCAACGCATCAAAAAAATGCAGCATTCTTTGTCGATTTTCGCGGTCTATATCGCGACCGATATCGATCTCATCGCGCAGAAATTGGCTCACGAGTCGTTTTGTTTCCAAGACTTCGACCATGAGAAGAATTTTGCCGCGACCTGCAACGGCGAGATTACTTGGCTCAGTATCACCGCTCCGACGCTGGTCGACCCGAATCTGGCCCCGCCAGGTCAGCATCTTTTGATGCTAACGACCTTGCTGCCTTATCAAGCAACGGACTCTTGGCAACAGGCCAAACCGGGCTATATGGATGCGATGCTAAAACTGGCTGGAAAGTATATCGCCGGGCTCGAGGATCATGTCTTGTTTATCGAAGGCGGGTCTCCGGCGACGATGCGCCGCTACACGCAAAATTTTCAGGGCGCGGCTTACGGCTGGGACGTTTCGCCGAGCCAAGTCGGCCCCGCGCGCCTACCCAATCAATCGCCGCTGCCGGGACTGTATTTCGCCGGCCATTGGACTTCGCCTGGCGGCGGCGTATACGGCGTAAGTGTATCCGGCGTGCAGGCCGCACAAAAAGTGTTGGGAATTAGACAGCAAGCCGAGTTCTGGCGATTGATCGAAACGCTTGGGCAAACATAGAATTGCCGCTACCTTACTGTTATTAAACTAGGCTATGTTCGCGTTAGCAGTTGAAACAGTTCTCCTTCCTACTAAATAAACCATTTTGGAACTAGTCAATGATTGTTTTCCAATACACTGAGCGTGGAAGAGGGTACGATTACTCGCTTGACAGGACGCCGTAAATACGTCCATGTAGGCTTGACGGCGGCTTTCCCTGCCGCCGACACCTGTCAATCGAGCAACCGTACCCTCCTTTCAACCATTAGCGCGATATTGAAAAAAGGAAAGTTATTCAGAGTTGTATCCTTGGGTTTCATGTTGGCTTTAAATTCAAAAGTATCAACTATTAACGAGAACATAGCCTTAAGCTAAGCCGTTCGTTATGAACCTGTCGAACCATGGACTGCTTAATTTAGGATTTCGTGAAAAATAACTTCCTGGAGCTATGAGTTTTGTAGCGACCGCCACCTTCTAACCGCTAACCGACATTATTCTCCTTGATATAGCTGATCCACCGTTAAATGTACGGCCGGCAGAAAGTGCTCCCGAAAATAATCGACCTCCGGTAAATCGATCTTGTTGAGTCGTATTTCAATGTCGTCCATAGCGTCTTTAAACTCGAAATTGCCGGCCCGAGTCTCTTCGACGCATTTGACATAGGCGCTGATCGTATCGGCAGCCTTGACCAATTCGGAAATCGACTCCTCGCAAGATTCGGTGACATAGTTATACAGGTCGTCTTTTAACGCATCGGGCAAGGTATCGACTAAGGCCTGCGAGGCGACCGACTCGATGTCCTTATAATGATTTAATATTCCGGAATTGAATTTTTTGATCGGCGTCGGCAAATCTCCGGTAATACTTTCGTGCGCGTCATGATAAAGCGCGGCCAAGACAACCTCGCCGGGGTCGATCGCCCCGCCGAATAGCTCGTTTTTGATGGTGCATAATAAATGCGCTATCACGCAAACATCGAATGAATGTTCCTTGACGTTTTCATTGATCGAATTACGCTTAAGTCCCCAACGTTGAATATATTTCAAACGATTGATGGTAGCGAAAAATCCCGACATGATTGTGGCTCCGTAGCAAAATTACGTAACTTATTCTAACGATAAAATATCGCGGATAATAATATACTTTGCGAGGCCACATTCGCTCGAAGTTTAACCATACTCCCTTTTGGTCGAAAAACCGTCTAAGAATAAAAAGTATGGGATGTGTCTATCGAGGACCGCCGTTCACCCAGCACCTAAATTATCTCAGATAGTTAACCATAGCCAATGGACTATGGAATTTAGGTGCTGGGTAAACCCATCCATGGAGGCTTGACGGCAGCAATCGAACGCTAGGGATGGCGTGAATGCAGATTTTGCAGGAGCAAAAATCTGCCCTGCTGCCGACATCCTCGCTAGCCACACCCATACCTTCATAAAGTTAACTAATTTTTGAGTTAAAGGGAGTAATAGATTAAATTTAGGCGCTTTATTTATTTGCGAGAATTCGCAGGACAAAAAAAAGCCGGAGCGTAAAGCTCCGGCAAAACAACACACGAGGTAAAAAAGGTAACGAGGGGAGAGAATTAATCGCGAATACGGCGATTGGAAAACATGATGCTAAACATCGCGGCCGAGGCAAATATCATTGCTGAAACGATAAAAGCTCCGGAAATGAATCCGAAAATTCCGATAATAAACATCAAACCGAGCGCGACATCTTTCTGAAAATCAGTCATTTCGCAATATCCTAGTGAAAAGGTATGAATTAGTGGGATTGAGGACAACTATACCTAGTTACCTTTGTGTTAACAATAGACATAATAATTGATAGATTGTTTCTTATTACGCAATAAAAGAGATTTAGCTCATTCTTTGTTTAGTTTGAGAGTTCCTTCTGCGCTTCTGGCCGTCATTTCCCGACAGACATAACTGCCTTTTTTATCTGCCAAAGCATAATTAACCCAGCCGTTACAACCAAGGCTGGGTACATCTTAGCGCCAAAACTTTTATTTGCACTATGTTTTCAATGCCTTGTGGGTAGCCGATGGAAAAGCTTACTGCCATTAAGTTAAGGAAACTCCGTCATTCCGCCACCTGATTAGCAAGATGCTTCAGCTTACCGAAGTCAAGTGTCCGAGCAGGGGCTAGTCGTAGTCGCAAAAACTAAAATATGCTGTTACCCAAGCTCCAGCTTGGGTAACCTGTTCAGGAAGCTCTAGCTTCCCGACAATCAAGAAAGATTGAACGAGCGAGTCGGGGTTGATTGAGAATGTGCGGAGGTTGTGTCGGTCTCAGGAAGCTCTTGCCCTGAGCCCTTCGGCTGCGCTCAGGAGAGCCTTGTCGAAGGGGGAGCTTCCGGGGGGGCTTTCCCAAGCTGGAGCTTGGGAAAGAGCGTGATGTGGGTTGGCCGTTTTAGCTTGACGCGCATGGCTTGCGAACCCCGTCCTGCTATGGACATGCTGATCTTTGAGCTTTAGCTGAAGAAGCTTACTAATCAGTAAGATTTATGAGTTTTTATTTTTTCTCTTTAAGCAGATCCCTAATCTCGGTTAATAGTTGTTCTTCCTTGGAAGGCTCCGGCTCAACTTCCGGCGCTGCCGCCTCTTGCTTCTTAAGCCTGTTAATAAATTTGACTGCAATGAAAATTGCAAAAGCGACGATAGTAAAGTCGATTAATGCTTGAATGAATTTACCGTAACTTAATGTGACGGCTTCTGCACCTTCCGTGGCTTCCTTTAGCACAATAGCCAGATCGGAAAAATCTACTCCCCCGATCAAAACGCCGATTGGAGGCATGATAATGTCACCGACAAATGAGGAAACGATTTTACCGAATGCAGCTCCGATAATAATACCGACCGCCATGTCGATTACGTTTCCCTTAACCGCAAATTCCTTGAACTCACTTAAAATACTCATAGTAAAACTCCCCAAAAGTTAGAATTGTTATTGTTGTTCTTGCCATAGAAGTCCACTCCAATACCATCCCTTATTAATGAGATCGAGGTTACGTTCGTCTCACCGATACTCCAAGTCAGTACGCCCTGAACTCCCTCATGGGAGAGCAGTATTTTTCGCCGATAAATGTCTTTTGGCCTTGCCTATTTCCGC
This sequence comes from Methylotuvimicrobium sp., assembly GCF_050611805.1. NCBI lineage: Bacteria > Pseudomonadati > Pseudomonadota > Gammaproteobacteria > Methylococcales > Methylococcaceae > Methylotuvimicrobium > Methylotuvimicrobium sp. The sequence continues at coordinate 30,952 of NZ_JBNGHF010000033.1, read as the reverse complement.
TTTGACTCTCCTTAACCCAAAAGTGCATCGATATCCTCTCCGTGGATCACTTCTTTTTCCTGAAGAATTTCGGCAAGCTGATCCAAAATGTGCCGTTTAGCAGTCAAAATATCCATTGCGCGCTCGATTCCCTCATCGACCAGCGCCTTGACTTCGGCATCGATCAGCTTAGCGGTTTCCTCGCTGTAATTGCGATATTCGGTCCCTTCGGTTTCGAGAAATTGCAGTTGTTGACGCTTGCCGTAAGTCAACGCACCGAGTTTGGCGCTCATGCCCAAATAACACACCATGGCCCGAGCAATTTCACTGGCTTTTTCCAAATCGTTTTGCGCGCCGGTCGACACATTGCCCAATGCGATCGCTTCCGCCATGCGCCCGCCCATCAAAATCGCAATTTGATCTTTAAGTTCGGCATCGGTGGATAGAAATTTTTCCTCGACCGGAAGTTGCAACGTAAAACCCAAAGCCGAAACACCGCGCGGAATGATCGACACCTTGTGAATCGGCTGACCGGTGGGTACATGCTTCGCGACCAATGCATGGCCTGCCTCGTGGTAAGCAACGCGGCGTTTTTCCTCGGGTCCCAGCGCACGCGATTTTTTCTCGGGACCGGCCAAAATACGGTCGATCGCCGCTTCGAAGTCTTCCATGCCAACATTATCATGATTGACGCGCGCCGCTAGAATCGCGGCTTCGTTCGCGATATTCGACAAATCGGCGCCGACCAATCCCGGCGTGCGTTTGCCGACGACGGTCAAATCGACGTCGGAAGCAAGCTGCATTTTCGCGGTATGCAGTTTGAGAATTTTGACACGGTCTTCGAGGTCCGGTTTGTCGACAATAATCTGCCGGTCGAAGCGCCCGGCGCGCAGCAAGGCTTTGTCGAGAATTTCCGGACGATTGGTCGCGGCCAATACGACCACCCCCGATGAAGGATCGAAACCGTCCATTTCGGTCAGCAATTGATTGAGCGTTTGCTCCCGTTCGTCATGGCCGCCCATCACCATCGGACCGCCGCGCGAGCGGCCGATCGCATCGAGTTCGTCGATAAAGATAATACAAGGAGCTTTTTGGCGAGCCTGTTCGAATAAATCGCGAACTCGTGCGGCACCGACGCCGACGAACAGTTCGATAAATTCCGAACCGCTAATGTTGAAAAACGGCACGCCGGCTTCGCCCGACACCGCTCGCGCCAGCAAGGTTTTCCCGGTACCGGGTGGGCCGACCAACAATGCGCCTTTCGGCATACGGCCGCCGAGTTTTTGAATTTTTTCCGGGGCTTTAAGAAATTCGATCGACTCCTTCAGTTCCTGCTTCGCACTCTCGCTACCGGCAACATCGTCGAACGTAATTTTCGGTTGCGTTTCCGGATGTATCTTGATTTTATTACCGATATTCAAAAAGCCGCGTCCGGCCGGTCCACCGCCGGCCATGCGCCGAAACAGCCAGGACCAAATCGCGACTAAGATCAGCATCGGAATGATCCAATTGAATAGTATATTGCCAAGCCAACTTTCTCCGCTTCTAACGACATAATCGACATCGTGTTCGGCAAGCGTCTCTGCGAGATGTTCATCCCACAGAGGAATAGTCATGAAGTGTTGGGGAGAATCAGACGGTTCGTCGGGTTTTATCAGGCCGGTAATCGTTTTTTCGGTGACCACGGCACGCTGGATTTTGTTATTCTTAACCAATTCGAGAAATTGGTTGTAGGGTAGTTCGTCTTTTTGCAGTTCGTTAGCCTGATTGAAGATAGACAAAATCATCAACACACCCAGGCCAATCAACAAATAGCGTGTCAATTTTTCGCTCTTATCGGGCTTTTCCGGCGCATTGATTTCCTTTTCCGGATCGGGCTTGAATAATGTCCGATAAAGACCGGTCAACGCCGTTTTGAGCGACTTCAGTAATTGAATCAGAAAACCGGTTAATATTTTCAGGAAATTATCGGAATTTTGTTTGTCCATAGTGATGACCTCGAAAAACGGACGAAATGGTTTAACCCTCTATTTCCCCATATTACCACTCAAATAATAACGCTCAATTTATAAAAATTAGCGTTTTTTTGTATAACCGATGAGGATGCCAGTGCAATCTATTCTAATCTTAACAAGATATGCCGTTTTTTTAAGTCTTTTATCGCTTGGCTTCAGCGTTTCGGCACTCGGCGCAAGCACACTGCAGATGCTAAGACCGGCTTCTGCGCTCACGGCCAATGATTTAGTTGTTATTGTCAATGAAGCCGATCCACTTAGCGTTAAGATTGCCGACTATTATGGACGCAAAAGAGGCATTCCGAACAAACAAATTGTTCGCGTTCGTTTCGACCCGGCAATGAAAGTCATGAAGCCGGAGCAATTCGAAGCGATCAAGGCCGAAGTCGATGCGCAGACACCGGACCATGTTCAGGCATTCGTGTTGACTTGGCTGCAGCCGTTCCGGGTCGACTGCATGTCGATTACCACGGCATTCGCTGCCGGCTACAACCAACAGTTCTGCGCCAAAGGTTGCCTAAATACCCGCAAAAGTCCCTATTTCGCTTCGGAGAGCGCCAAACCCTTCAAAGATTATCAATGGCGCCCCAGCATCATACTCGCCGGCAGAAATTTTGAAGAAGCTAAAAAATTAATCGATAGAGGTATCGCCGCCGATTATACGCATCCCAAAGGATCGGCCTATTTGCTGCTAACCAATGATAAGGCACGCAGCTCGCGTGCGGCATTATTTCCGAGGATAAGCGAGAGTTTTAATGGTACATGGCCGGTTAATTTCCTTAAGCGCGAATTCATCAAGGACAAGTCAGATGTGATGTTTTATTTTACCGGCCTAACACATGTTCCGCACATACAAGATAATCGTTACCCGCCCGGAGCCGTTGCCGATCATTTAACATCGACCGGCGGCGTATTAACCGGCAGTAAGCAAATGAGCATCATCGAGTGGATTGAGGCCGGCCTCACCGGAAGCTATGGAGCCGTAGTCGAGCCGTGCAATTTTCCGGAAAAATTTCCACACCCCGGTGTACTGATGTTTTATTATCTTAGAGGCAGCACGCTAATTGAGTCCTATTGGAAAAGCGTGGCACGGCCCGGTCAAGGTATTTTTATCGGCGAACCGCTTGCTAAACCGTTTGCCTACCCTGCAAAAAAGTTTTAGTGTGAAAAGCATTAAAGCCTACCGAGATTAAACATGATACCGATACGAGACGATAACCCCACCGTTCGCCCTCCCGTGATCACGATCGTAATCATTGCTGCGAATATCGCGGTATGGCTATTGCTACAAGGTGCGGGCGTAGAGGCTGCATTGGTTAAGTCGCTGTGTCATTACGGCTTGATTCCGGGTGAATTATTGAATACGGTGCCTAAGGGCATGACAATTCAAGTGACTGCGAACTACGGCTGTATTCTGAGCGGCGAAACCGGCAATAGCACTCTGTTGACCCATGCCTTTTTGCACGGCAGTTGGTTTCATTTAATCGCCAACATGTGGTTTTTATGGATTTTCGGCGATAACGTCGAGGATGTGATGGGTAGCTTTCGCTTCGTGGCATTTTATTTGCTGTGCGCGCTCGCCGCGGCGGGGGCTCAAATTTATAGCAATCCGGGAGCCGCGATACCTATGGTGGGCGCGTCAGGTGCGATCGGCGGCGTCATGGGCGCTTATGCCCGCTTATATCCGAGAGCACGGGTACACACGATCATTCCGATTGGCTTTTATATCACTTCGTTTTCCGTTCCCGCCGGCTTCATGCTGGGTTATTGGTTTTTGATTCAATTGTTGAGCGGCATTCCGGCAATCGGCGATGAAGCCGGCGGTGTCGCCTTTTGGGCGCATGCAGGCGGTTTTATCGCAGGACTGATTTTAATCAAGCCGATGCACCGCCCGGACTATCTAGCCGAACATAACGCGCTAATGGCTAGCCGTCGACCCGAAGACCGGTTTTGATTCGTTACCATTTTGTCATTTTAGATTTTCAGGATAAATAGATTTATGCAACAAGCAGAAGCATTAACATTCAACGCCGACGATTTTTTGGCCTGGGAGGAGTCCCAAACCGAGAAGCACGAATACATTACCGGCGAAATCTTCGCGATGGTCGGCGCGCGGCGCGAGCATGTCTTGGTGAGCCTAAATTTAGCCTCTTCGCTAAAACAGCGATTACGCGGAACGCCCTGCCAATCCTACATGGCCGACATGAAACTGCGGGTCGAGTCGGCCGACGCATTCTTCTATCCCGATGTCATGGTGACGTGCCATCCGGAGGACCGCAAGGCCGAACAATTTTTAGCCCATCCGACGCTCATCGCAGAAGTCTTGTCCGATTCCACGGCGGCATTCGACCGAGGCCATAAATTCGCCGCGTACCGCAGTTTGGAGTCGCTCAAGGAATATGTCATTGTCGATATCGACGCGCTACGGGTAGAGTGTTATCAGCGAACTTCGGACAACGAATGGCTGCTGCATGATTACACCGGCCAACAAGATTGCCGATTTTCCAGTCTCGAATTAACGATTCCGCTCGCTGAAATTTTTGAGGATGTTCTTGCGGATTAAGCATTCATCACCCTTGATCGACAAGCAAACGATAATTCATCCAACCAGCCGTTTATACCTTTCGCACTTCAAACTTCGGCAGTGCCTGAGGAGGCACCAGGGTGTGCGGCAAAGGCTTTGCCAGCATGGAGCTGGCATAGAGCCTACAGGGATGTATTCACGGCGTCCTTTGACGGACACCCTGGTGCCGAATTTTGATCTGCGATGGGTATAAATAAACCATTACTGTTTAGCACGGCTTTGGCACTCGCGGTCTGGCTTGCTTGGTATGCCTATAGCTCGCCTGATAGCCTATCGATCATCGAAGAATATTGGACCGTCACTTTGACGATGGTCTTCGGTTCGTTCATCGCCGGCGCGACCAGCGAAGGCGGCGGGGCGGTCGCTTTTCCTGTGTTCACGAAAGTACTGCATATCGCCCCGCTCGATGCGAAGGTGTTTTCATTGGTGATTCAAAGCGTCGGCATGACCGCCGCGTCGTTGACGATTATCGCACTGCGGGTTCCGGTGGCCTGGCCGGTCATTGCTTGGGCCAGTTTGGGTGGTTTGGCCGGCGTTTCGATCAGTTCGGCGGCATTGGCGCCCTTGTTGCCGCCCGCTCTATTAAAAATGCTGTTCACCGCGATGATCGCCGCTTTTGCATTGCCGTTGACGATCTTGACTTGGCAAAAGCGACTGCATAATGACACGCTGCCGTTTTTCGGCGCGCGCGAAAAAGCCATTATGCTGTTGACCGGAACCGTCGGCGGCGGCATGACCGGCTTGGTCGGTAGCGGCATCGATATCATTTGTTTTTCGGTGATGGTGTTGTGGTTCCGTTTATCGGAAAAGGTGTCGACGCCGACTTCGGTGATCTTGATGGCGGTCAATGCGCTGGCCGGATTTGCGCTACATGGGTTCTTGCTGGATAGCTTCACCGCGACAGTAGAGCGTTACTGGCTAGCGGCAGTGCCGGTCGTCGTGATCGGCGCGCCGCTTGGCGCTTTTTGCTGTACTAAGCTGAATAGCCGGTCCATTGCCGTCATCTTGATCCTTTTGATCCTGGTCGAGTTGCTCAGCTCGCTGATATTGATTCCATTAACTGCTAATATTATCGGCATCAGCCTGACGGTTTTCGTCATTTTTTTGTGGTTCTATTATCGAATGGCCCGGTCGGCGCGTTACCGGCCGGCTTGTGAAAGAGGAGAAGAATAATGATGCGTACGACTACTTACGGTTTATTTTTATTAATACTATTTTCGCTGACCTCCTGCACCAGGGCCATCAAGCCCGAAGCCCTCCCGTCACATATCTCATTGGGGGACACCTATTACACGCAATTCGTGATGCGTTACGAAAAAGACGTCCATCCGACGACCAATTACCGGCGCGGCGCGTCGATTCCGGTCAATACCCCGGTTAGGCTATTGAAAATGACCAATAAAACGATCGAAGTCGAGGTCGATAATTCCAGCCAGCATTTGACGATAAAAAATGTTCAAAAACATACCGGAGATGACGTCTATCAGGCCTTCGATAAATTATTCGCGCCAAATAAGATCGATTTATCAAGGTTCAACGCCTTGGAAAAGCAACATATTCAAAACGGCACGGTAGCCAAAGGCATGAGTAAGGACGCAGTAATAGTCGCGATCGGTTACCCACCGATCACCGAAACACCGAGCTTGGACGGCAATCGCTGGGTTTACTGGAGCCACCGTTTCAATCGCTTCAATGTGCATTTCAAAGACGGCAAGGTGAGTTGGGTCGAGGAATGATTATGAATACATTTGAAATCAACAAAATGACTACGACAGAACGTCTTGAAACCATGGAGGCAATTTGGGATTCCTTGGTTCGTGACGAAACTGAAATCGACATGCCCGGCTGGCACGGAGACATTCTCGACGAAAGACGCTTGCGTATTGAACGAGGCGAAGCAACGTTTTTTTCCCTTGACGAGCTAAAATCCGGAAATGGTCGGTAAATGCCAATTATTCGCATACTGGACGATGCCGCCAAGGATCTTGAAGAGGGAAGAGTTTTTTACCAAAAACATGGAGTCGGCAACTATTTTTGGGATAGCCTTCTGTCCGTTATCGAATCATTGCTAATACACTCAGGTGTTCACCTAAAGGAATACGGTTATTACCGAATGCTGGCAAAACGATTTCCTTATGCAATTTATTACGACATTCGATTCAACTTCATTGATATCATCGCTGTCTTGCCTATACGCAGAAACCCTTTATGGATCCAGGCGAAAATGAGTGGCAGGCGCTAACGCCATTTTTGTTTTTTCCTACTATATATATCCTTTTTCGACATGATCGCCCTCATAAAAAGCATTATCGCCACCGGCTTGTTTCTATCCTATCCGTACCTGGTTTACCGGGGGATCGAAAGCGGCATGGTCTGGCTGGCGCCGGCTATTTTTTCCGGCCTCTATCTGATGCGGGCGTTGGCCGCGCCCAGCCTGAGAGTCAAAATCTACAAAGGCCTGTTCGCGCTGGCCTTGCTGTTGGGCGCGTATTATCTGCAAACCGTCACCGCGAAAATATTGCCGGTATTGATTCAACTCATGTTGATGGGCGTTTTCGGGCGGACTTTGCTGAAAGACAAGGGACCGCCGTTTATCGAAAGCTTCGTAAGGCTGGAATTCCCTGAGATTCCTCCCGAAATCCTGGTCTATTGCCGTCAATTGACTTTGCTCTGGACCGGATTTTTCGCATTCAATGCCGCGATGTGTACAGTCTTGGCAATCTGGGGCAGCGATTTTTGGTGGACGCTCTATAACGGCGCATTGATCTATGCGATGATCGGCGCTCTGATGATCGGAGAATACATTTATCGCCATTTCCGCTTTCCCGGCCTAGGCATCCCCGACCCGCGCTCGACGATTAAAACGATGATCGTCAATGGACGTAGAATCTGGATGGATGCGCAGGCGCGTTAATGAAAAAACCTAACATAACCTCATTTTGCTCAACATTTGTTTTGCTACTGCCGTTCTTTTTATCGGCAAAAGCTGCCCATGCCGTCGATACCGAGTGGAAAGTCATGCAAAGGATGCAATCAAATACCGCGGTTCGAATCGCCTATCAAGAGACCCGCACGCTGGAACTCATCGACCAACCTTGGCAAGGCAGCGGTTATCTGTACTCGCAGGCGCCGGATTTGATGATCAAGGAACAATTGCGACCGGAGCGGGTCTTGATGGGCATCAAGGGCGACCGGATGTTCTATTTCGATCCGGCGGCTAATATGCGCCATCGCGGCGAGCTGGACGCGGCCAATCCGCTAAGCTTGCATATCGCCTTCTTCAATGCCTTGGTCAATGCCGATGTCGCCTTGCTGCACAGAGTCTACCGCGTCGATTTCGACGCCCGGGAGCAAGACTGGCTGATGACGCTGAAGCCCAGGCGGGGCGACCGATCCGGATTGACTGTCGTTATTTCCGGCCCGCCTGGACAACAAGCCGAGCGTATCGAAATCAGACAGGATGACGGTGATTTCAGCGAATTTTTGTTGAGCAAGGATGCCGAAGGCGAGACGATCGAAACCGAAGTGAATCGCTTGTATAAAGAATTGCTGGGGAACTGATTTGCCGAAGCTACGCAATAGCCTGTTTTATCTGTTGCCGCCATTGCTGACACTGTGGGTGGCATTAACGGTCGAATTCAAGACCGACCTTTCCGCTTTCATCATCGCCGGCGACAATGCCGAGGAACTGCTGCTCGCGAGCGAAATGCAGTCCGGCGCATTGTCGCGGCGTTATTTAATTTCGGTCGGCTCGGATACAGGCGAACCGGTCACCGGCGCTTTCATCAAGATGCTGCAAGAACGCTTGAACACCATCGACGGCGTGCTCGAAGTCTGGTCGCCCGAACGACAAAACCAAAACATCGAAGCGGTGCAAGCACTATATCGCGATTACGCCGGCGCGCTCTACAGTCTTACCCCGGAATCGGACTTGGCGGAGCTGTTCACGCCGCAAGGCTTGGCGCAACGCGCCGAGTTTTTGAAACGAGCGCTCTTATCTCCGCAGGGCGCGATGATCAAAAGCATCGCCTTGCAAGATCCCTTGTTATTGACGCTGAACGGCTTTAGCACCGTCGGCGCGCAAATGCAACAAGCCGGCATCACCAATACGCAATACCGGAATTTGATCCTGGAAACCGAGATGCCCGGATTGGACGCGCCGCGACAAAGCCGAATTCAGGCGGCAATCGAACAAACCTTCAAAGAACTGATGCAGGGGCGCCCGGAATCATGGCGACTAGAAATGACCGGCGTGCCGGTATTCGCGGTGGCAACGCAACAATTGATTCAGGGCGATATCGTCCAAATCAGCATTCTGTCTTCCATTGCTTTAATGGCACTGTTTCTGCTGCTATTCCGCTCGTTCGGCGCATTGCTGCAAGTATTCACCTTATTAATTATCGTGATCCTGAGCGCGATATTGAGCACCGCCTGGGTGTTCGGTTATGTGCACGGCATGACCATTGCGATCGGCTCCACGCTGATCGGTATCTGTATCGACTACCCGATACATGCGATTGCGCACGCGCAAACGGTTCGCGTCGAGGACAAGACCGCAGCAATTATTAGAATCTGGCCTAGCCTGTTACTGGGCGGCATAACGACCTTGGTCGGTTATACGGCCTTAGGCGCGTCCGGCTATCCGGGATTTCAACAAATAGCGGTCTATGCCGGCACCGGCATCATTGTCGCTTTATTGTTGACTCGCTTCATTCTGCCGGGCTTGGTCGCGGGCGGCGACCGCAGAACCTTAAGGGTTCCGTTGGTCTCGCGTTGGGCAAACTTCTGCGCGCGTTTTCGGCCTTGGCTATTGACGGCATTGTTGGTGTTACTGGGCTCATCGCTATTCGCCTTGCCGTCGTTACGCTGGCTCGAAGACATGCAGGATCTAACGCCGGAACTGGATTATCTGAAAGAAAACGACAAACGGATCCGGGCGCGCATGGTCAGCATAGAGCCGGGGCGTTTCGTGCTAATTACCGGGCAAGACATCGAAACCGTACTGCAAAAAGCCGAGCAAGTTTATCCTGTGTTGGAGCGACTGAAACGACAAGGCGAACTGAACGAGTATTTCGGCCTATATCCGTGGCTGCTGTCGGCAACGCAACAACAACGGAATCAAGCGCTATTGCAAGACTCTCTGACCGACGAAAATCTAAAGCTTTGGCAACAAGCTTTGCGGGAGCAAGGCTTGTCGGTCGAGCGGCTAGGCCGATTCGGCTATCACAAACAGGACGCGCTGACATTAAAGCAGGTATTCGAAACACCGGTCAAAAGATTGATCGACAGCCGCATCATCAGCACGGAGCGTCAAAGCGTCGTGATGATCTGGCTGGCTGAACATGACCCCGAAGCGCTCCGGGCGGCGCTAGCTACGATAGAGGATGCGCGCTATTTCAGCCAGCGCGACCTGCTCAACGACATGACCCGCGACTATACCGAGCGTGCGCAAACTTTGCTGGCGGTCGGATTAGTCATCATTGTCCTGCTATTGGCCGTGCGCTACCGAAGCCTGGTAAAAACGCTGCAAACCCTATTGCCGGCGGTACTGGCGGCGCTGTTCATTTTAAGTCTCTGGTCGCTCGGCGGCGCGGCGATCAGTTTTCTGCATTTGGTCGGTTTTCTGCTGGTCGTCGCAATCTGCGTCGATTACGGCATTTTTTACCAGGAAAACCGCGGCGGCAATATCAAACTAACCTATCAAGCGATGGCCGCCTCGATGTCGACCAGCGCGTTGGCTTTCGGCTGTCTGGGTACGGCCGAGAGCACGTCGCTTAGAATTCTGGCCGGCGTCGTCGTGCTCGGCGTGCTGCTGGGCTTTTTGTTTTGTCCGCTGATTATCAAGCACCGGGAAGGCGCTTGATGATACGGTAAAAAACAACATCCCCAAATGGCTTCCACGCTAGGCTGTCGTAATTTACCGATTTTCAAGATATTTTGAGCGCCGTAGGGCACGCATCGCGCACCTTTCCACGATAGCGAACCCGGCGAGATGTCCCGACCCAGGTGCGCGATGCGCACCCTACAACTGGCGTTTTATAACCTATGCTCACCAACAATTTCCAAGATTTTTTGAGATTAAAAAGTGGGAACACAGAATTTAGCTAAAATGGATTTTTTCGACAGCCTACTTCCACGCTCCGCGCTCGTCGTTATCTAGTCAAATTTCGGCGCCGGGGCGCTCGGGCTAATGGTTTGAATGACACGCATCAGAAGCCTTAGGATTTCGTGATAAATAACGTCTTTGAACTATGCGCTTTGTTGAGGGTTCGGTAACTCGCTTGGCAGGACGCCGTGAATACGTCCGTGTAGGCTTGACGGCGGCTTTCCCTGCCGCCGACACCTGCCAATCGAGCAACCGAACCCTCCGTAAAATGGGGAAGTTATTTACGACCCAATCCTTAAAAAAATTGAACAACATCTGAAATGAATCAGTTCCCGATGAAACCGGGCACTCAAAGGAAAAAAATGGACCACAGTGTACACAATAAGCTGATCTCGTTTATCTGGAATATCGCCGACGACTGTCTGCGCGATGTGTACGTTCGCGGCAAATACCGTGATGTCATTCTGCCTATGGTCGTATTGCGTCGGCTCGATACCCTGCTTGAGCCAACCAAAGAAGCGGTGCTTGAAGAAGTAAAATTTCAGAAAGAAGAAATGCAAGCCACAGAGTTGGACGACGAACCGTTAAAAGCCGCCAGTGGCTATGTGTTTTATAACACGTCCAAGTGGACGCTAAAGTCACTCTTCAATACCGCAACGAACAACCAGCAAATCTTGCTGGCAAACTTTGAAGAATACCTGCTCGGTTTCAGCGACAACGTCAAAGAAATCATTGAATGCTTTAACTTGAAGTCTCAGATTCGCCACATGGCGTCAAAGCAAGTGCTGCTGGATGTCGTCGAAAAGTTTGTCTCGTCTTATATCAATCTAACGCACGAATCCGTTGAAGATCCGGATGGCAACAAAATGCCGGCATTGACCAACCTGGGCATGGGTTATGTGTTTGAAGAGCTGATCCGCAAATTCAACGAAGAAAATAACGAAGAAGCGGGAGAACACTTTACACCCAGGGAAGTGATTGAACTGATGACCCATTTGGTCTTTGACCCGGTAAAAGACCGGCTTCCACTGACCATGACTGTCTACGACCCGGCTTGCGGCAGTGGCGGTATGTTGACCGAATCGCAAAACTTCATCGAAGAAAAATACCCGAACGACAATCGTGATGTGTATCTCTATGGTAAAGAGATCAACGACGAAACCTACGCTATCTGCAAATCCGACATGATGATTAAGGGCAATAACCCGGAAAACATCAGAGAAGGCTCAACCCTGTCTACCGATGAATTTGCCGGTACCAAGTTCGACTTCATGCTGTCCAACCCTCCCTACGGCAAAAGCTGGGCCGGTGAACAGAAGCACATCAAAGACGGTAGTGATGTGATTGACCCGCGTTTCAAAGTAAACCTGAAAGACTACTGGGGCAATGAGGAAGTGGTTGATGCCACGCCTCGCTCCAGTGATGGCCAGCTGCTGTTCCTGATGGAAATGGTCAGCAAGATGAAAGACCCGGCCGGAAGCCCGCTCGGCACCCGTATCGCCTCTGTTCACAATGGTTCGTCACTGTTTACCGGCGATGCCGGTGGTGGCGAAAGCAACATTCGCCGTTACATCATCGAAAACGATAGGCTGGATGCCATCGTGCAATTACCGAATAACCTGTTTTACAACACCGGTATCACCACTTATATCTGGGTTTTGAACAACAACAAACCCGAATCACGCCAAGGTAAGGTGCAGTTAATCGACGCCAGCCTGCTGTTTCGCAAACTGCGCAAAAACCTGGGTAACAAAAACTGCGAATTTGCCCCCGAGCACATTGAAGAAATCACCCATACCTATTTGGCCTGCGCCGAAGTTGAACGCCAACTCAACGACAACCAAGACCCCATTGGCCTGGCCAGCAAGGTGTTTAACAATGCCGACTTTGGCTATTACAAAGTCAGCATTGAGCGCCCTGACCGGCGCAAAGCGCAATTCACGCCAGAGGCCATCGCGCCGCTGCGCTTTGATAAAGCCCTTAGCGAAGTAATGGAGTACCTTTACCAAGAACACGGCGAGCGCGTCTACGACGCCGGCTTTTTAAAATCCATCGACAAAGCCATTCTCAGTTGGTGCGAAGACAACGACATCAGCCTGAACACCAAAGCCAAAAGCAAATTACTCGATGTGAAACACTGGCTATCACTGCAAGCCCTTCACCGCGTCGCCACCGAGCTGATGGCCGCCATCGGCCAGGAGGAATACAACGACTACAACCCGTTTAAAGAATTAGTCGAAGCCCAACTGAAAGCGCAAAAAACCAAACTGAGCGCCTCAGAAAAAAACGCCATTTTAAACGCCGTGAGTTGGTATGACGACAGCGCCGCCAAGGTGGTGAAAAAAGTGGTTAAACTCAGTAACGACAAAATGACTGAATTGCTCGAACGCTACCAATGCACCGAAGCCGATTTACCCGATTTTGGTTATTATCCGCTCAAGGGCAATGAATTCATCACCTATGAAAGCAGCGCCGACCTGCGCGACAGCGAATCCATCCCGCTGACCTACCCAGCCAAGGGCGAACATTCCGCTATTCATCAATACTTTGTGGATGAAGTACAGCCCCATGTCGACGAAGCCTGGCTTAACCTCGATTCGGTGAAAATCGGTTATGAAATCAGCTTTAACAAATATTTCTATCGCCATAAACCGCTGCGCTCGCTGGAAGACGTTGCCGCTGATATTATCCAACTGGAGCAAAAAGCCGAAGGCTTGATTGCCCAGATTTTAGGAGTTTCTGGCTTCGACTCCGCTCAGCCAACGAGACACAACGCTCCCTGAGCCTAGCCAGCGGACATACCGTTCCTTGAGCCTAGCGAGCGGACATACCGTTCCCTGAGCGGAGTCGAAGGGAGCGCAGTCGAAGGGAAAATCAAAGGAATCTAAAATATGACAGGTTACGTATACATACTCCGTTGCGCGGATCATAGTTATTACACGGGCAGTACAAACAACATCGAAGTCAGACTTTGGCAACATCAGAATGGACAAGGTGCTAATCACACGCGTAAACATTTGCCAGTGGAATTGGTATTTGTCGAACAATTTGATCGAATTGATGATGCTTTTGCTCGTGAAAAACAAATACAGGGCTGGAGTAGAAAAAAGAAAGAAGCGTTAATGCAAGGTGATTTTAATCAACTGCATTTGCTAGCTGTTTGTAAAAATAATACTCATTATGCCGGCGGCTTCGACTCCGCTCAGCCACCGGGGAATAAACGCTCCCTGAGCGAAGCAGAGCATAATCACTCCCTGAGCGAAGCGGGGAATAAACGCTCCCTGACCGAAGCGGTGCATAAACGCTCCCAGAGCCCAGCCAACGGAACACAAAGCTCCCTGAACCCAGTTAGCGGGACATACCGTTCCCTGAGCGGAGTCGAAGGGAGCGGAGTCGAAGGGAGCGGAGTCGAAGGGAGCGGAGTCGAAGGGAGCGGAGTCGAAGGGAACAATGAGATCGGGACAGATAATGATTAGCGTTGTAGAAATACCGAAATACGAGTCTTATAAGGATTCTGAAAACGAATGGTTTAGCGTTATTCCGGAACACTGGAAATGTATTCGCTTAAAGTACTCTCTTAAGCTCGTATCTGAAAAAATTGTCAGTGCTAAATCCGGTCTCCCCTATATTGGCATGGAAAATATAGAATCTTGGAGCGGAAAAATCTTAGGGGACAACTCAGATGTAGAGGGTTTGGCAAGTGGATTTGAACCTTCTGATATCCTTTTTGGAAAACTTCGACCTTATTTGGCAAAGGTAGCAATTCCTGATTTTAGAGGTACTTGTTCAACCGAGTTTTTAGTCTACCGAGCGACCAATGGGCAACCTCAATACTTTAGGTATTTGTTAGGTTCAAAATCATTTATTAACCTGATTGATTCGAGCACTTATGGCTCAAAAATGCCAAGGGCAAGCTCTGATTTTATCGGAAATCAATACATACCGGTTCCTAGTTCACAAGAACAAATATTCATCGCCAACTTCCTCGACATTAAAACCGCCCAAATCGACGAAGCCATTGCCATCAAACAGCAACAAATCAGCCTGCTCAAAGAGCGCAAACAAATCATCATCCAGCAAGCAGTCACGCAAGGCCTCGACCCCAACGTACCCATGAAAGATTCGGGCGTGGATTGGATTGGGATGATTCCTGAAAATTGGGAAGTGCTGGCTAATCGCACATTGTTTATTGAGCGCGTAGAATCAGGTAGAGAGGGATTACCCCTGCTTTCAGTTTCAATTCATTCAGGTGTTTCTTCTGAGGAGGTCTCAGAGGAAGATAATGTTCGTCGTCGCGTCAAAATCGAGGACAAAACGAAATATGTACTTGTTAAAAAAGGGGATGTCGCTTTCAACATGATGCGTGCTTGGCAAGGTGGAATTGGTGCTGTAACGACAGATGGAATGGTTAGCCCTGCATATATTGTTGCCAAGCCCATTGGTGCAATTGTTGCTGATTTTTTTGAGTATCAGTATCGGTGCCCTAAGTTTATACAGCAGATGGATAGATACTCTAAAGGAATTACAGATTTTCGTAAGAGATTATACTGGGATGGCTTCAAGCAGTTGAAAACAGTTGTTCCTCCTAAGAAAGAACAAGAAAAGATTATCCAGTTCATACAAGACTTGGCAACCAAGACTGAAGCAGCAGACAAGCTACTGAATGCCCAAATCGAAAAACTCAAAGAATACAAAACTACCCTGATCAACAGCGCCGTCACCGGGAAGATCAAAATCACACCAGAAATGATAGGGTACGTGTGATGACGAAAATTATCAAAGACACCCAATACGCTAACTGGATTCAGGCATTAAAACAGCAGTTTCGCCAATCACAACTCAAAGCCGTTATCAAGGTGAATCAGGCCTTGCTGCAATTTTACTGGCAGCTTGGTGGCGAAATTTTAGAAAAACAGAAAAAGACGCAATGGGGCGAGGGTTTTATTCCCCAACTGAGCAAAGATTTAATGGCGGAATTTCCTGCTGTCAAAGGATTTTCGGTTCGTAATCTTAAATATATCCGCCAATGGCGCAGTTTTTACGCTGCAATTGGGCAACAGGCTGTTGCCCAATTATGCCAACTGCCGTGGGGGCATAACCTAGCCATTATTAGCAAAACTCAAGATCACCAAGAGGCGCTGTATTATGTTCAGCAGTCATTAAACCACGGCTGGAGCCGAGCAGTACTGGTTCATCAAATGGAATCAGGCTTATGGCAGCGAGAAGGTATGGCGGTCACCAATTTTGAACAGACCCTGCCAGCCATCCAATCTGATTTAGCACAACAATCGCTAAAAGACCCTTATATGTTTGATTTTCTGACGCTAAGCGTCGATCACAGCGAGCGCGAGCTTGAACAAAGCTTGGTTAAACACATTACCCAATTTTTGCTTGAATTAGGCTCAGGCTTTGCCTACATGGGACAACAAGTGCCAATTGCTGTGGGTGAACGAGACTTCTATTTGGATCTGTTGTTTTATCATACGCAGCTCCATTGTTATGTAGTGATTGAGCTAAAAATCAACGACTTTGAACCCGAGTATGCGGGAAAACTGAACTTTTATATTAAAGCCGTCGATGAGCAATTACGTCGCGCTGGCGATCTGCCAACCATTGGCCTTTTACTTTGCAAAAATAAAGATCGCATGGTGGTGGAATATGCGCTTAGTGATATCAATAAACCTATAGGCGTATCTGAATATCAATTAACTAAATCATTACCGAAAGATTTAAAGCCAAGCCTACCGAGCGTCGAAGATATTGAAGCAGAATTTGAAACTGAGCTGTTAGGTTCTCACGAGAAAAACCACAAAGAATCATAAAGAAAGCTATTTATACCCATCGGAGATCAAAATTCGGCACCGGGGTGCCCGTCAAAGGACGCCGTAAACCCAGCACCTAAATTATCCAAGACAATTATCCATGGCCAATGGGTTATAGAATTTAGGTGCTGGGTAAATACATCCATGTAGGCTCTATGCCAGCTACATGCTGGCAAAGCCTTTGCCGAACACCCCGGCGCCTCCTAAGGCACTGCCGAAATTTGAAGTGCGAAAGGTATATCATAGGCTTGGTGATAATAGTACATTTTTAGGCGGGGTATATGGTCAGTCAAACAAACGAACAAGCGCTTGAAGCGGCGATTGAAAAATGCCTAACCGGCACTTGCTTAGAGGAGCTAAAAGCGGGCGTTCAAGAAGTAACACATGATTTTCATAATAAACTTTATAAAGTTGGTCAGGCATCAGATTTTAATAGCCAATACGCCATCGATGAACGTTTCTTCTGGCAGTTTCTGGAAAAAACTCAGGAACAAGAGCTGGCCAAGCTTCAGAAAAACAACCCGGGCGATTGGCAACGTAAGCTGCTTGAACGTTATGACCGACTGATCAAAAAGCACGGTATCTTACATCTATTGAAAAAAGGCTTAAGTGTCGATGATGCGCATTTTAACCTGCTGTATCCCGCACCACTCGCCAGTAGCAGTGAGAAAGTAACGCAGAATTTTGCAAATAACATTTTCAGCTGCACAAGACAGGTTCGGTACTCGCTTGCCAATCCGCTGCAAGAGATCGATATGGTGCTGTTCATCAATGGCATTCCTCTGGTCACGCTTGAGCTAAAGAATGCTTGGACGGGGCAGACTGCGCGTTATCACGGCCAGAAACAATACCGTGAAGACCGAGATACAACACAGCCGTTACTGACGTTTGGACGTTGCTTGGTGCATATGGCGGTGGATACGGATGAAGTTTACATGACCACCAAATTGGCTGGGAAGAGTACCTTCTTCTTACCGTTTAACAAAGGACATAATCTGGGCCAGGGTAATCCTCCAAATCCGCAGGGTCATAAAACAGCTTATCTTTGGGAAGAGATCTTCACCAAAGACAGCATGGTCAACATCATTCAGCACTTTGTTCGGCTAGATGGCGGCCGCAAAGATCCATTGCCAAAGCGAACGCTCTTCTTCCCGCGTTACCATCAGTTGGATGTTGTTCGAAAGTTGGTCGATCATGCGTCGAACAACGGCGTCGGTCAGACTTATTTGATTCAGCACTCTGCCGGTTCAGGTAAGTCAAACTCGATCACTTGGGCGGCTTATCAGTTGATTGAAACCTACCCTGCGTCTGAAGCGGTATCCGGCGGCAAAGGCTTGGAGCAGCCTTTGTTTGACTCGGTGATTGTTGTCACGGATCGGCGTTTATTGGATAAGCAACTCAGAGACAACATTAAGGAATTCTCTGAGGTCAAAAATATCATCGCCCCGGCGCATAAGTCATCCGAGCTGAAACAGGCATTAGAGAATGGCAAGAAGATCATCATCACGACCATTCAAAAATTCCCCTTTATTATTGACGGCATTAGCGATCTGAGTGATAAACGCTTTGCCGTGATTATCGATGAAGCTCACAGCTCGCAGTCGGGTTCGGCGCACGATAGCATGAACCGAGCCATGGGGCGCACAGATGTCGAAGAAGCGGAAGGTGCGCAAGACAAAATTCTGCAAGCCATGAATTCACGCAAAATGCGTGGCAATGCCTCTTATTTGGCGTTCACGGCAACCCCGAAAAACAGCACCTTAGAGAAGTTTGGCCAGAAGCAAGCAGACGGCACATTCAAACCGTTTCATCTGTATTCGATGAAGCAAGCGATTGAAGAAGGCTTTATTTTGGACGTGCTGGCCAACTACACCACCTACAAAAGCTACTATGAGATTGAAAAATCCATTGCCGAGAATCCTGAGTTTGACACGAAGAAGGCACAGAAAAAGTTAAGGGCTTATGTTGAGCGAAGCCAGCACACCATCGATACCAAGGCCGAAATCATGCTTGAGCATTTCATTCCGCAGGTGGTGAATGCCAAAAAGCTTAAGGGCAAGGGTAAAGGGATGGTGGTGACTCAAAATATTGAGGCAGCGATCCGCTACTACAAAGCCATTCGTCGTATTTTGGAAGCGCAAGGCAATCCGTTTAAGGTTCTAATCGCCTTTTCCGGTACCAAGGAAGTGGACGGTATTGAGTACACCGAAGCGGATATCAACGGCTTTGCAGAAACCGACACCAAAGACAAATTTGATACCGATGAGTATCGCTTATTAGTGGTTGCCAATAAGTACCTGACCGGCTTTGACCAACCCAAGCTTTGCGCCATGTATGTCGATAAAAAACTCGCCAGCGTTTTGTGCGTGCAAGCACTATCCCGCCTTAACCGTAGTGCGCCGAAGTGGGGTAAAAAAACGGAAGACTTGTTTGTTTTGGATTTCTTTAACTCCGCTGAAGATATTCAGGCTGCATTTGATCCGTTCTATACGGCGACTTCGTTGTCTCAGGCAACCGATATCAATGTTCTGCATGAGTTAAAGGATGCTCTGGACGAGGTAGGGGTATATGAGTGGTACGAGGTAGAGAATTTTGTTGCGCGTTTTTTTAACAATGAAGACGCGCAAACGTTAAGTCCGATTATTGATACCGCAGCGGCCAGATTTGAGAGCGAATTGGAACTGGCGCCTGAAGCTAAAATAGACTTCAAAATCAAGGCCAAGCAGTTTGTTAAGATATACGGACAAATGGCATCGATCATGCCTTATGAGATGGTGGCATGGGAAAAGCTATTCTGGTTCCTGAAGTTCTTGATCCCTAAACTAAAAGTGGCAGACCCCGATGCGGATGCCATCGATGAACTGCTGGAGTCAGTAGACTTGAGCTCATACGGTTTACAACGTGTGAAACTCAACCATGTAATCAAGCTAAACGATCAAGAAACAGAGCTCGACCCGCAAAACCCTAATCCTCGCGGTGCGCATGGCGGCGAGAAAGAGGCTGATCCGCTAGACGAAATCATCCGTACCTTTAATGAGCGCTGGTTCCAAGGGTGGAGTGTGACGCCTGAAGAGCAAAGAATTCGTTTATTGAGTATGCGAGATGCACTGACTAAGCATCCGGATTTTAAAAGTAAGTATCTGGAAAGCGCCGATCCCCACAACCAGCATTTGGCTTTTGAAAAAATGGTGAAGGAAATCATGTTACAAAAACGAAAGGATGATTTGGACTTCTATAAGCTTTGGGCAAATGATGCCGCTTTTAAAGCTTCGCTTATGAACAGTATACAGCGTATGGTTGACGGGTATATATAATGGTAAAAGCCGTATTGATCATGAAGAGCTAATTATTCACATCCCTCTATCGTTCCTACGCAGAGCGAAGGAACGATAATTGCTGTGTGACTGAATACTTACGCTATGCTTATACGCTTGTTTATTAATACTAAGAGGAGGTAAATGATGAAATTAACTTATTTGGTGTTATCGGTTTTTCTGTTGGGTTTGAGCGGTTGTGCTTCGCAAGGCTCGAAATCCGCCAGCCAGCCGATACAAACCAGCGGCACCGGCACCTTAATTATTAAACCGATCGCGTTTAAAGACGAGTCTTATATTCGAGGCGCAGTCAAAGAAGAATGCAACCTAGACGGCAAGCTATCTCAGTTCATCAAGGAAAATGCCGCGCGGCAATATGCCGAAATCCTTACCGATAGTGAAACAGGATCTGCCGACGCGAAAGTTCTAACCGTCACGATCGATGAAGTGCAAGGCGCCGCCGGCGGAGCATGGTCGGGTCCTAAAACCGTCACGATTACCGGAACGCTCACTGAAAACGGCAAAGAGTTGGGCGATTTCAAGGCCCGGCGTTATTCCGGAGGCGGCATGTTCGGCGCCTATAAAGGCACTTGCGCCATTCTGGGCCGCTGCGTTAAAACCTTAGGCCGCGATGTCGCCGAATGGATGACGCATCCGACGGCAAAGGCCGTTTTGGGCGATTTGTAAGGTCACTTTATGACTGCTATCCCCAGCTCTTGCGACGTTCTGGTGATCGGCGGCGGCCCGGCCGGTAGCAGCGCGGCCACGCATCTGGCGCAAGCCGGCATCGATGTCGTGTTGCTCGACCGGGCGACTTTCCCTCGCAATCAAGTCGGTGAAAGCCTAATTCCGCATATTTGGAAATTTACCGATATGACCGGCGTATCGGAAAAAATCGAACATGAAGGCTTTCTCGCTAAAGCCGGCAGCATCACGGTCTGGAACGGCAAGATCAAACAAATCCGCTTTTCGGACTTCGGTTATACCCGCCCCGGCCTGCATGTCGAACGCGATATTTTCGACGACATCCTGCTAAAGCATGCCCAAAGCTGCGACGCCCGGGTGTTTCACGAAGTCGCGGTCAAAAAAATCGACCTTTCCGACAGCCTTTGGCCGAAAGTACACTATACCGACAAGCGAGGCAGTAGCAACGATGAAGGCAGCATTCGTTGCCGCTTTATCATCGACGCGAGTGGCCCGAGCTCCTTGTTGGCCAACCAGTTTAAAACCCGCCGGACCATCAGTACCGAGACGAATTTTTTATCGTTGTGGGGTTATTTTACAAACTCACGATTTGTCGGCGTCGATCGTCAAAGTCATAGCGAAGACGAGCTGGCAAAAGTCAAACCGGTCACCTTTGTCATGTCCTTTGAAGATGGCTGGATCTGGCATATCGTATTGCGCGGCAAAACCAGCGTCGGCCTCATCGCGCCGACCGAACGCACCAAAGGCATGGATCGGCAACAACGGGAAGCCTTTTTTTTACAAACCTGTGCGCGCTTGCCGCATTTGAACCGCTTGCTGGAGCCTGCGAAATTTATCGAGGGCTCGCTACAATTCAGACCGAATTATTCTTATTATTCCGAGAATATCTGCGGCGAAAACTATTACTGCATCGGTGATGCCGCGGCCTTTGTCGACCCGGTATTTTCCCACGGCGTGCAAAATGCCTTATACAATGCGGCGGCGGCAACGCTGGCGATCAAAGAATCGCTCAAGCACGAACGGCACCGCTTGCGTTACAGTCAATTATGCGAAAGCCGTATGCAACAGTTTTATGGATTCTCAAGAGCCTTGTCGCTCGGCGACTTCGGGGGTAACGGCGTCAATCCGCAACTTGTTAAGAATCTGATGAAGGCGATGCAGCCGCTGGAATTGGAACTTATCCTGTTCGCCTCGGAAACCACCAATCGCTCCGAAAATTTCCGCCGCCTAGCCCGAGAAGCCGGCGTGTTAGGGCGCTTTGAGGAAAGTTTTTCCGGTAAAGCCGATGAGCGAATCGAAGCTTTGGATTTCTAAATAGAGCGCCTCGGGTTTAGTAAAATGAAATCCGATAATCTCGAAGCTTGAACCTAAAAAAAGCATTTTGTCCGCGAAACACACGAAAATATTTAAATAGCCCGTAGCCCGTATGCAGCGTAGCGGAATACGGGAATTGGGCCACGCTCCTTGGGTAAGCGGAAACGTCAGGGACAGGCAAGCAATGCCAACAGAAACAAAAATGTGATAATCGTCTCATTTTTCAATAATAAAAGGTGCATTGCCTTCATATTAGCAAGAGAATCGGCGTTAGAAATCGTTTTCGCCGGAGCGCTATTTTGTCTATTTTTTTGTTAACTCAAATTTTGTCCGGTTCTCTCGGTGCTCCGCTCGCTGTTACACACAAGTACAAATATTCTATTGTACAAAAAGCAACGACCGAGCCCCGTAGGGTACGCTATGCGTACCACGGCAACCCCACCAATGCCAAACAATCCCTTATGGTTTGATCCGAGTATGGATTCGATACTTAGGAACGAGCATGAAATAACTTAGACAACTGTTGGAGGGGGTTTGGTGGCTCAATTGACAGGTGTCGGCGGCAGGGCAGATTTTTGCTCCTCGGCAATTGCTCCTGCATTGCCCTAATACACGCCATCCATGGCGTAATGCAAAATCTGCATTCATGCCATCCATGGCAATCAGATTCCGCCGTCAAACCTACATGGACGTATTCACCCAGCACCTAAATTCCATAGTCCATTGGCTATGGTTAACTACCGTGGATAATTTAGGTGCTGGGTTCACGGCGTCCTGTCAAGCGAGTCACCAAACCGCCACAAAACCTACTACTTGTATAAGTTACTTTGTGCATATTCCTTAGCGACATGAAGGTACGCTCAGCGTATCCTACAATTTTTGTTTAACGACGAACGGAGGGCCTTGGAAACGAGGAAAAACCTTTATCCAAAAAGGAGCGGATGCACTGTGTTGTAGGTAGTTTTTTTACGCGGGAGCAAGCCTAACATTCATTTCAGCTTAATTAATCGATTAAGCAAGGCGGATTCATGAAAAAAACATTGCTGCAGATCTTCACTAGCGATTTACGCAAAAATGTATCGATGAGTCTTAGAGGTCGCTTGCTGTTGCTGGTTTTTTTCTCGTCGATTCCGGCTTTCGGTTTAATCATCTATTCGGCGATCGAGGATCAAAGGGCCGCCGAACGAGAAGCTCGAGAACAAACCCGAACTTTAGCCTTACGAATCGCAGACAAACAAAACCGGCTATTCGAAGAAACGCGCCAATTGCTGATGTTATTACCGAATATACCTTATGTCACCGTTCCCGAATTATTGCCTCTCTGTCAAGAATCCTTGCCGCGCATTCATCGCCAAAATCCTTTATTCGCCGACATTGGCATGGCGGACAGCGAAGGTAATTTATTATGCAACGCTCTGAATTTTCAAAACCCCGCCAATTTTACCGACCGGTTATGGTTTCGCCGCGCCGTCGCTGACCGTGAGTTCGCCATCGGCGATGTCATCTTCGGTCTACCTTTAAAATCGCCTGAATTGATCATGAGCTACCCGGTCTTCGCTGAAAACGGAGCATTATTGAAAGTACTCTATGCCTCGATCGACCTTGCTTGGCTTAGAGCGGCGCTGACACCGTTATTACAGTCCGACGAGACCGTGGTATCGCTCATCGATACCGACAATACCGTGTTGCTGCGCGTTCCGGATACCGATTACGAATGGACAGGGCGATCCGCGCCGGCATGGGAAATACCGAACGACAACTGCCGGGCATTCGAAGAACTTAAGGGTGTAGACGGCATTTCACGAATCTATGCCTCCGAACCCGTGCTATGGATCAACGATAAATGCATCCATGTGCGGGTCGGCGTGCCCAAAAAGGTTTTTTTCGAGCCGGTCGAATCGCGCCTGTATCGGAACATCGCCGTATTATCGGCCGCTAGCTTTGCGGCATTGTTAATTGCCTGGTTCGGTAGCCGATGGCTGGTCTTGCATCGAATGAATATTTTAACCGATGCGGCTCAACGACTGGGCGAAGGCGATTGGTCCGCGCGCGCCAACCTCGATAAATCCGATGACGAAATCGGCCGTCTCGCGCGCATATTCGACCAAACGGCCGCTCGATTACAGAGCCGCGAGGCCCGCCTGATGCAATCCGACCGGGCGCTGTCGCACGCCAACCGCGCCTTGAATGTCTTGAGCGCCGGCAATAGAGCCATGCTGCATACCGAGGACGAACAAAGCTTGCTGAATGAAATCACCCGGATGATTGTGGAAAAAGGCGGTTACCGCATGGCCTGGGTGGGATATGCCGGGTACGATGCCGACAAAAGCATCGAACCCGTGGCGCATGCCGGCAGCGATCGGGACTATGTCGACCGCCTAAAGCTTAGTTGGGGAGAAGATGGCACGCGTCATGGCGCTTGCGAACGAGCCATAGCCGAAGGCCGCCCGATAGTCGTGCCCGACATCGCCATGGCGCCGGAATATCGTTCATGTCGCGAGGCGGTTTTGCAATGCGGCTTCGCTTCTTGCATCGCACTACCATTGATCGGTAATCATGAAACTTTGGGCATGCTGATTATATATGCCACGGAATCCGATGCTTTCGACAGCGTCG
This sequence comes from Methylotuvimicrobium sp., assembly GCF_050611805.1. Classification (NCBI taxonomy): domain Bacteria; kingdom Pseudomonadati; phylum Pseudomonadota; class Gammaproteobacteria; order Methylococcales; family Methylococcaceae; genus Methylotuvimicrobium; species Methylotuvimicrobium sp. Next base: position 6,497 of record NZ_JBNGHF010000033.1, on the reverse strand, counting down.
AAATCGAATTATTGAAGGAAGCGGCCGCCGATTTGGCTTACGGCATTTGCAGACTGCGCGATCAAGCCCGTAGCCGGGAAGCCGACGAAATCGAAGACCTCTACAATAAGGCGCCATGCGGATATCATTCGCTGGACGAACAGGGATGCTTCACTCGCATCAACGACACCGAATTGGCTTGGTTGGGCTACGCACGGGAAGAAGTAATCGGTAAGATGCGTTTTTTCGATCTCTTGACGCCGTCGAGCCGAAAAACCTTCGAAGAAAACTTTCCTATTTTCAAAGAACGAGGCTGGATACGCGAACTCGAATTCGAGATGCTGCGCAAGAACGGCACGATTCTTCCGGTATTACTGAATGCTTCCTCGATTCGCGACGAAAACGGTAACTATGTGTCAAGCCGGTCGACCATTTACGATATCACCGATCGAAAACGCGCCGAAGAAGCGATGCTTCAGGCCAAAGAATCCGCAGAAACCTTATCCCGCATCAAAAGCGAATTTTTGGCCAATATGTCCCACGAATTACGCACGCCGCTTAACGCAATCATCGGTTTTTCCGAAGTGCTCAAAGACGAGCTGATCGGAGAAATGACGCCGGAGCAGCGAGAATATGTCACCGACATCTTTCACAGCGGCCAGCATTTACTCTCGTTGATCAACGACATCCTCGACCTGTCGAAAATCGAAGCCGGCAAGATGGTCTTGGATCTCGAAACGCTCGATATCGACGATTTACTGCGCAACAGTCTTGCTATTATCAAGGAAAAAGCCGCGGCACACCGCGTCCGGCTGCAGCTTAAAACGGCAGAACCGATAGGGCCGGCCATACTTGACGGACGTAAGACCAAGCAGATCATTTATAACTTGCTGTCCAACGCGGTCAAATTTACGCCTGAAGACGGCTGGGTGACACTACGGTCCCGCAGTGTAAGCCGCCCCGACATCGAAGCCTGGACTTCCGATGCGGAAACTTGTCTGCGAATGCCTTTGCCGGTAAACAGCTTCGAGCAATTTTTGGAATTCGAGATCGAGGATAGCGGCATCGGAATTTCTGCCGAAGACGCACCGCGCCTTTTCCATGCCTTTTCGCAATTGGATTCCTCACTGTCCCGTAAAAGCGAAGGCACCGGACTAGGTTTGGTGTTAGTATTAAAACTAGCCCATCTACACGGGGGCACCATGGCCGTGGCCAGCACGCCCGGCCAGGGCAGCCGTTTCATCGTTTGGCTGCCTTGGCGCGGCATCGGTGCCGATCGTATCATTCCCCTCCCCACTCGCCAAACCGAACTGGACTCCGGGCATTCATTGGCTCTGGTGATCGAGGATAATGCTGCGGCCGCCGAGTTAATCCGTTTGCAACTGGAACCGGAAGGATTCGAAATAGAGCTTGCCGAAAATGCTATAGCGGGACTTGAGCTACTGTCATGCCTAAAACCCGACCTGATCATTCTGGATATCCTTTTGCCGGATATGGACGGCTGGGAGCTGCTGGCCCGTATCAAACAATCCGACAGCCCCGCAACGAACATCCCGGTGGTCATCGTATCGATAGTCGCAGACGCGCAAAAAGGCTTCGCTCTTGGCGCCAGCGCGGTTTTGCAAAAGCCGGTGGGGCGAAGCGAATTGGTTAACGTGTTGAAAAAATTAAGGCCGGTAGCGCCGATGAAAGGCGTCAAAGTTTTGGTCGTCGACGACGACCCGAAATCCGTGGAGCTGTTATCGGCTTATCTACTCGAACCCGGCTATATTGTATTGAAGGCCTATGGCGGCATGGACGGCATCGCCCTAGCTAAACGCCAACGACCCGATCTGCTGGTGTTGGATTTGATGATGCCCGGTATCAACGGATTCGATGTCGTGGAAACACTGAAGCAGAACCCCGAAACCGCCGACATTCCGATTGTAGTGGTGACCGCCAAAACCTTGGCGGCAGAAGACCGCGCCGTCTTGAACGGAAACGTTGCGGCCATCATGGAAAAATCCAGTTTCAATCACAAGACTTTCGCCAACGAAGTCCGAAGAGCCTTACTACTGAACAAGAGAACAATATGACTGCGCAAATACTGGTAGTGGAAGATACTTTCATCAACATGAAACTCGTCTGCATGCTGCTTGAAAAGGCCGGCTATCGGGTGTTGCGGGCCGACAACGCTAAAGACGGCATCGCGCTGGCGCAAAGACATTTGCCCGACCTGATTTTGATGGACATTCAATTACCCGACATGGACGGGTTGGAAGCGACCCGTCTTTTGAAAGAAGCGGACGCTACAAGGCATATTAAAGTCGTCGCACTGACCGCTTTCGCAATGAAAGGCGATGAGGAAAAAATGATCGCGGCCGGTTGCGACGGCTATATCGCCAAACCGATTCAGTACAAAAATTTTCTTGGAGAAGTTGAAAAAACGCTTTCGATGAATCTCCAAAAGGAAGAACGCCATGACCATACCTAAAAAAATCTTGATTACCGACGACGACCCGATCAACCGTAAACTGGTGGAAAGCCTTTTAAAACCTAATGGTTTCGATGTTCGCAGCGTGGATTCCGGACAAGCCGCGCTGGATGCGGTCGACTTCGACCCGCCCGATTTGATTCTGCTCGATCTGATGATGCCGGGCATGGACGGCTTCGAAGTGGTCAGGCGGCTTAAAGCCGATGCCGCTACCGGTCGAATCCCTATCGTGATGTTGACGGCGCTCGATGACGCCGGCTCGCGAGCCCGACTGACTTCGGCCGGGATCTCCGTGATCCTGAACAAACCCTTGGACCGCTGGGCTTTACAAGGCTGTATCAATCAATTGCTGGGAGGCTGTCATGGGATCGAGTGATACGCCTATCGGAGAAACCAATACGGAAGGAGAACTGGAGAGGAGGAACCGGCTCTATACGATGTTAAGCCATATCAACCGGTGTATTATCCGTACCAAAGACCCTCAGGAGCTTTACTTTGCAGCTTGCCGCATCGCCATCGAAAGCGGCGGTTTCGCACTCGCATGGATAGGCTTGATCGATTCGGAAGCCGGAAGCCTGATACCGGTCGCCTCTGCCGGTAACGTCACGGTAACTCAGCTCAAGAATTTAGATGAGGGAACATTCGAAACCTTGTCGAGCGACAAGGAAACCGCCGGCGGGTCGCGCTTGGCATCCTGGACCGAAATGTCCGAGCAATTAGGCTTGCTTGAAGGCGCCTCCTTTCCGATACGGCTTGAAGGCAAGACCGTCGGCTCTTTCAATATCGCGGCAAAAGAACCGGGCTTTTTCCGCGACGCCGAAATCAATCTATTACTGGAAGTGGTGGATGATATTTCGTTCGCGATCGACATTATCCGCCGAGAGGAAGAGCGGATCGTTGCCGAGAGTAAAATGCGCTATTTCGTCTATTACGACTCCCAAACCGGCCTGCCCAGCCGCGCACTGTTCGAAGAACGCTTGGGCGAGTCTTGTTATAACGGAAATGCGCATCAAGTTGTCGTGATGGTCGTCAATCTTCGCAGACTACAAATCGTCTTGCATTTACTGGAACCCGATACCGGTCTGGCGATTATCCGGACTCTAGTCGACAGACTCGAATCGGTATTGCCGGCCGTCCCTCGCGCACGCATCGACGAGGCAAAATTCGCACTGCTATTGCAAGACCCGGAAGGCTTGCATGTCGCGGAAGAGCTGGCCTGGAAAGCTCATAAAATCCTGGCCGAGGCCGTCGAGATAGACGGGCAAGAATACTATCTCGACCCGTTCATCGGACTCGCAAGATTTCCATTAGACGGAGAACCGAAGGAGGTTCTCAAGCACGCCATACTGGCCGCCTCTTCCCCCGATACCGATACTATTTGCCGTTTTTTCTTCGCCGACATGGATGAAGGCTCGCGGCGTCAACTGAATCTCGACACCGCCTTGCGCCGTGCTCTGGAGCGCAATGAATTTATTCTGCACTATCAACCGCAATTGGATTTATCGACAGGCCGAATCGTCGGCGCCGAAGCCTTACTGCGTTGGCAAAGCCGCGATTACGGCTTGGTATCGCCGCTGAACTTCATCCCGCTGCTCGAAGAAAACGGCATGATAAACACGATCGGCGAATGGGTGCTGCAAGAGGCTTGCCGGCTCAATCGGAAGTGGCAAGACGAAGGACTCCCGCCGTTACGCATGGCGGTCAATCTTTCGGCTAGACAATTTTATGGCGGCGATATTCCGAACATAATCAAGCGAACTCTCAAGAAAACCGGTCTTGAACCGCAATGGCTGGAATTGGAACTGACCGAGAGCATCGTACTGATGGATGCCGATAAAGTCATCCGTACGATGCACGAGATATCGGCTGAAGGCATCGGTTTCGCATTGGACGATTTCGGTACCGGCTATTCATCGCTCAGTTATTTGCAGCGGCTTCCGGTTGACCGAATCAAAATAGACAAATCTTTCGTAGCCAATCTCACTTCTAATCCGAGCGATGCAGCGATCGTTCGCGCGGTCGTCGGAATGGCGCACAGTTTAGGCTTGAAAGTCATCGCCGAAGGCGTCGAAACCGAAGGACAACTGGGTTTTTTACGCGGCATCAACTGCGAAGAAATCCAGGGTTTTGTATTCAGCCGCCCATTGCCGCCCGATGATTTTACCTTGTTATTACGAGAGGGCCGAAGCATTCCGCCCAAGCAAATCGAGAAGCCGGAACGGATCGTATTACTAATCGATGACGAGTCGAATATCATTTCGGCATTGACGCGCGTATTACGACGCAAAGGATTTCGCATCGTCGGCACTACCAGTATTAAAGAAGGATTCGAATTGATGGCGATTCATCAACCGGGAGTCGTAATTTGCGACCAGCGCATGCCGGAAATGACCGGAACCGAATTTCTAAGGCGGATCAAGGACATTTACCCCGACACGATACGCATCGTGCTGTCGGGCTATACCGAGTTAAACTCTGTGATCGATGCGGTAAACCACGGCGAAGTCTATAAGTTTCTGACCAAGCCGTGGGAAGACGAAGCGCTTTGCCAAGTAATCGGCGATGCGTTTAATATTTACGAATTACGGCAAGAAAATCGCGATCTTTCACGAAAGCTAAATACAAAACGAGCTATGTTTGAATAGATTGAAAAAGGCTCTGTATGCGCCAATAGTTGAGAACACCAAAACTATTTCCGGAAACGATTGAAAATTCAAAGTGAGTCGTAGGGAACGCATCGCGTACTTTTTATGCTTGATAACGACCCAGTGAACATCGGATCAATCCCACGGGCGTGGGGAACGCGTGCCCGGTTCCAGCATGATACAGGCGATGCTGCCGACCGGGATATGGGTACGGGTACCGGTTTCGTCGATGACGACAAAGGCGCCGTCTTTGACATCGATTTGGCCTTTCTGAATGAAGACCATCGAAACGCGTTCTTTCATAGCGATGGGTTTGAGTGGTGGAAGCATCAGGAATCGGGTAACAAGAGATTTTGAAAAGGTTTGCGGTTTTTCCAGCGATAGGAGGTTTTAAAGTCGCGGATATCGGTGGACAAAATACGACCGTGCCCCAGTTTCTCCGCCAAAATGACTAATGAAGCATCAGCCAGGTCCATGGGAAGGTCTTCGTATTTTTCTATCAACTGGGAAATTCGCACTAAATCTTGAGTAGATATCGCTGAAATTTCAATGTAATTAGATTCTAATGCAGAAAGAAAACGAAGTTGGCTCCGAACGCCTAATGCTGTCCCTAACAAATAACTGGTTTCAGTAATAACGGGCCAGGTTGTAATCTATCCTTCATCCAACTCTTGAATTATCTGAACCGATTTCAGATGATGTTTATCTTTAGCGTTAAATAAAGCGTACCAAAACCCATTATCAGTCAATATCATGTTTTTCTTTCCATCCTTGGTACAAATATTCTTTATAATTTTCCGACAAGTCCTCAGGACCTCCCGCTGTACCTGTCAACATATCAAGTAAACGCTGGTTTTTTTCTTTACTCGTTAACTTAATTTTTTCAGTTTTATCATAGAGTAAGTCCAAATCTTGCTTAATAATTTCAGTCGTATTTAAATGGGTAACTTGTTGAATCGTTTTTATTTTTTTCTCATATTCTTCATCTATGCGAGCAGTAATGCGCATGTCACGTCTCCTGTCTGACTTATTGTCGGTCGACTATAACACTAAGCCCCGGCAACAGAAAGCAAGCCGCAGCCGAAGGCTTTGGCCGGGCCGATACCTCGAACGACTTGAGTTTGAAAAATATCCGCATCGGTAATCGACAATATTCCATCGAACAACACAGTGTGAACCTTGACACTATGGTGTTCTTTCGTGGTTATGATTTGCCGGTAGACCTTAGTCGGTTACACTGTTCCTGCCGCGATCAATGCCCCAGCCTTGGTTGTGATTTGCCGGTAGACCTTAGTCGGTCCTGATTAGCAAGTTTCTTCAGCTAAAGCCCAAAGATCAGCATACTCTTAGCAGGACGGGGTTCGCAAGCCATGCGCGTCAAGCTAAAAACGGCCAACCCA
>NZ_JBNGHF010000032.1:0-52912 GCF_050611805.1 Methylotuvimicrobium sp. | reverse complement strand
AATAGCAGAAAAATGCCTATTTTTAACTTGATTTTAAACAGAGTATCTACATGGAAGTATTCACCCAGCACCTAAATTCCATAGTCCATTGGCTATGGTTAACTACCGTGGATAATTTAGGTGCTGGGTTCACGGCTTCCTGTCAAGCGAGTCACCGAATCGCCACAAAGCCTACTACTTGTAGCAGTTATTTTGTGCATATTCCTAACTTTATGAAGGTATGGGGTATGGATAGCGAGGATGTCGGCAGCAGGGCAGATTTTTGCTCCATGCAAAATCTGCATTCACGCCATCCTTGGCGTTCGATTGCTGCCGTCAAGCCCCCCATGGATGGGTTCACCCAGCACCTAAATCCAGCACCTAAATAAGCCATGATTTTGAATCATTGCCAAAGACCTATGGAATTTAGGTGCTGGGTGAACGGCGGTCCTCGATAGACACATCCCATACCTTTTATTCGTAGACGGTTTTTCGATCAAAAGGGAGTAATGAATGCTCAGGCACACTCGAGCCGGTTTCGGCCTTTTTCCTTCGCTCGATAGAGCGCATCGTCGGAGGCCTTCATCAATTCATCGATAGTCTTGAACTGACCGTTGTAGGTTGCAAGACCCAAACTCAGCGAAACATAACTATCGACTTTAGACCCTTCGTGAGGAATTTTCCGAGCGGACACGGCCAACCTAATTTTTTCGGCTAAATCCCTGCTTCCTTGCCAGTCCGTATTCGGCATGATCACAGCAAATTCCTCGCCGCCGTAACGGCAAGCCAAATCGGTCGCTCGCTGAGGCACCGAAGCGATGGCCTCTGCGATTTTTTTCAAGCAGTCATCGCCCGCCATATGCCCATACCGATCGTTATAAACTTTAAAATAATCGATATCGCACATCAGCAACGATAGCGGGTGCTTGTCACGTCTGGCATGATTAAATTCTCTTAACAGTGTAGTATCGAAATTGCGTCGATTCGCGATACCGGTCAGTTGATCGTGTAGCGATGCAAAACTGAGCGCCTCATTGGCATGCATCAAATCCCGTTGTACGCCATGCAGTTTTCGCCGCATTTCATAAATGCGTTCCATAGCAACGATTTGCATTTCTAGACGTTTCGGGCTAATCGGCTTGGCCAGATACGCATCGCCACCGGCCCTGATACATGCGGCATAGGAGTCGTCATCGGTTTTGATCGTTAAAAAAATAATCGGAAACCAATCGTCGCCTTTCAAAGACCGGATCGCTTGTGTCGTCTCGAATCCGTTCAAACCGGGCATTTCAATATCCATCATGACCAAATCGACATCGTTCGATCGAATAAATTCAAGCCCCTCCGCTCCGTTTTCGGCATGAATCACATGATGTCCAAGCTCCTTGACACACTCCGCAACCAGCATTCGAATGGCTTTACTATCGTCTATTACCAATATTTTCATAAGAATTTCTTTACTATAAACCCGATTTCCAATACTAATTTCCCGAAAAAACGCCCTTTAAAAGGGACTATGTTCGCGTTAATAGTTGAAATTAATACTACACCAATTTCGAAACTTGAAGACTGTAGGTACGCGCAGCGTACCCTACAATTCACTTTGGATTTATAAGTACTTCCGGTATTGGTAGGTGTTTCCAACTAATTACCGCATACATAGCCTTAAAATATCGCTGATCCGATATCCAGAATAAATGTTCTTGCGGCTTCAAATCCAAAATAACGTCTCTTTACACATCCAAGAATTAGCCGATCAGGGCTTAATACTAGCATTCCTTAAAATAAACATGGGAATTCGTCATCAGCATCTCATCGGTTTTATTAATACCCCAACATAATGAGGTAGGGATTTTTTTTATAAATCGTCCACTTTCGAGTTGATTCGTTATAATACGTTGCACAAAAAAACAATAACCGCAGTAAGCGGAAAATAAGCTGGGGGATGCATGAGCGAGAGCAACAACGAAAAGCATAAAATTCTGATTGTCGGCGGCGGCGCGGCCGGACTGGAGCTGGCAACGACACTAGGTAATAAATTAGGCAAAGCGGGTTTGGCTGAAATCAACCTCATCGATGCCTCCTCGACTCATATTTGGAAACCTTTATTGCATGAGGTCGCGGCCGGCACCCTGGATGAAACCGAGCAAGTCGATTATCTGGCGCAAGCCTATCGCAGTCATTTCCGTTTCCGCCTCGGCAAAATGGCCGGTTTGAGCCGCGAAAAAAAAGAAGTCTATTTGAGCCCGACATACAGCGATAGCGGCGAAGAACTGATACCCGAACGCACATTCAAATACGACACCCTAGTCATGGCTGTCGGGAGCATCAGCAATACTTTCAATATCAAAGGGGTGGCCGAACACTGCATGTTTCTCGACACAACCTCGCAGGCCTTCAAATTTCAAAAGCAACTGGTCGAAACTTATATCAAACGCCATGTCAGTAAAGGCGGCAGCAAGGACAAACCGTTATCGATCGCGATTGTTGGCGCCGGCGCAACCGGCGTAGAATTATCAGCAGAACTGCACGAAGTGACGCATCTATTGAATGTCTATGGACTCGACCAAGCCGGCGATGTAAAAATTACGATTATCGAAGCGGCCACGCAATTATTACCTGCCCTACCGACTAAGCTGGCACACGCGACGCAACAACAATTGGTCAAGCTCAATATCGACCTAAAGCTTGGACGGCGGGTCACCGAAGTCTCGAAAGACGGCATCACGACTCACGACGGGGAATTCATTCCAGCCGACCTCAAAGTCTGGGCGGCCGGTATCAAGGCACCGGACTGGCTACAACAAATCGACGGCTTGGAAACAAACCGAATCAATCAATTGGTCGTCAATGACGTTCTGCAAACGGTCGACCCCAGTATTTTCGCGATCGGCGATTGCGCAGCCTCTTCTTGGCCGGGGCATGAACAAAACGTTCCTCCGCGCGCTCAGGCCGCTCATCAACAAGCCTCGACGGTAGCGAAATCCATCGTCAATCACTTGCAAGGCAAAGACCCAGTCAAATTTGTATATCACGACTACGGTTCGCTAGTTTCGTTGGGCAAATATTCTACCGTCGGCAATTTGATGGGCAACCTGATGGGTTCAGTCACGATCGGCGGCTTTATCGCCCGCATCGTTTATCTGTCGCTTTATAAAATGCATCAGGTCGCGATCCACGGTTATTTTAGAACCGCAATGTTGACACTTTCCAATTTATTTCGACGCAGTGCCCATGCCAAAATAAAAATGCACTAAAAATCGTAATTATTTAGCATAATTCATGTATGAGAAGGTGTCGGGCATTGATTTATAAGGCTATCTGCAACAGGACGTTGCAGTCAGAGCTTACAGGGATGTATTCACGCGTCCTTAGAAATCAATGCCTGACACCAACCTACCGCATGCGCTGAATAGTTACTAAAAATCATATTCAATCAGCCCCTTTTTTACAAACCACATACCTTTAATAACTATCATGTTTGAAATTGAATACATTTTTCGTGAAGAGGATTTAATCCATTTCAACGAAGTCCAACTGCAGCAAAACGACGAAGTATTGAATAATATCCGCAAAAACCGGCTGGTTTTTCCCGGCGCGCTAGTGATTATCGGTATTTTTTATTATTTTTACTATGGCGATATGATGACGGCGGCTTATATTTCCAGCATTGCCATTCTTTGGGCGCTGCTCTCGCCGAAAATCATGATGCTCGACATGCGTCGCCAAATCATGAAAAATTATACCGAAAAAGAAAAAGCCGATATGTTCGGTCGATATACGCTCAAGATAGAACCCGATCATTTGCTCGAAATATCGCCGAGCGGCAAACACAAGATGCCTTGGAACGAATTAATCCGAGTCGAACAAGAAGACGAGCATTATGTCTATATTTTCATTAGTCTCAATACCGCTTTGGTCATTCCGGCAAAAACCGTCAAAAAGGGCAAACTGAAGGAATTCGCCGAGCAAGTGCAGAGTATGATCGATAGAAAAAGCTAAACGCCAAACATGCTGAATTTTAAAAACGTATCCTTGAGACGCGGCCCAAACCTACTATTTAGTCAAGCGTCCTTTACAATTCATCAAGGCCAAAAAGTCGGTCTGACCGGTGCGAACGGCGCGGGAAAATCCAGCCTTTTCGCACTACTGAGGGGCGAGTTGCACACCGATGAAGGCGACTTTTCGATGCCGCCGGGCCTCGAAGTCGCGCATGTCGCACAAGAAACGCCGGCGGTCGCCAGTTCGGCGATCGATTACGTGATTGATGGGGATCAAGAGTTAAGACGACTGCAAAAACAATTAAGCGCGGCCGAACAAACCGGCGATGGGTTAAAGCTGGCAGAATTACATGCAGCCTTGGATATCATCGGCGGTTATACCGCCGAAGCCCGCGCAGCCCGTCTGATGAACGGACTAGGGTTTCGCTCCGATCAAGAACAAAATCCGGTCGGCTCGTTTTCCGGCGGCTGGCGCATGCGCTTGAATCTGGCGCAAGCCCTAATGTGCCGTTCGGATCTTTTACTGCTCGACGAACCGACCAATCATCTAGATCTGGATGCGGTCATTTGGTTGCAAGATTGGCTTTGCAAATATCCCGGCACCTTGCTTTTGATTTCGCACGATCGCGACTTCCTCGATGCCATCGCCAGCCATATCGCGCATATCGAACAACAAAAAATCGAACTTTATACCGGCAATTATTCGGCTTTCGAAAAAATGCGTGCTGAAAAACTCGCACAGCAACAATCCGCGTTCGAAAAACAACAACGCGAAATCGCTCATATTCAAAGTTTTGTAGACCGTTTCAAAGCCAAGGCCACCAAAGCCAAACAAGCGCAAAGCCGAATTAAGTCGCTTGAACGCATGGAACTCATCGCTCAAGCGCACGTCGATTCGCCCTTTAATTTCAGTTTCCGTAAACCGCAAAAAATGCCTAACCCGCTGCTCAAATTGCAAGAGGCCTGTATCGGTTACGGAACGACAATAGTGATCGACGGTGCGGAATTGACCCTCGCCCCAGGCGATCGAATCGGCTTATTAGGCCCCAACGGCGCAGGAAAATCCAGTTTAATCAAAGTACTAGCCGGAGAAATGCAGCCTTTGGCCGGCAAAATACTGACCGCCGACGCACTAAACATCGGCTATTTCGCCCAGCATCAACTCGAGCAATTGCGAATCGATGAAAGTCCTCTGCAGCACCTGCAAAGACTCGATAAACAAGCGACCGAAAAGGATTTACGAAATTATCTCGGCGGTTTCGATTTTAGGGGCGACAAAGTACTGGAACCTGTCGGCCCTTTTTCCGGAGGCGAAAAAGCACGCTTGGTTTTAGCGATTTTAGTGTATCAAAACCCGAACCTATTGCTGCTGGACGAGCCGACCAACCATCTTGATTTGGAAATGCGCCACGCTTTGAGCGTCGCGCTACAGGATTATGAAGGCGCCATGCTGATCGTCTCGCACGACCGGCATCTACTGCGCTCGGTCACCGATCAATTGCTGCTGGTTGCTGACGGTAAAGTCCAACCTTTCGACGGCGACCTGGACGATTACCGTTCCTGGCTGACCGAACAAACCAAAAGCGAACAACCGCCCGAAGAAGCCGCCAGCCAATCGCTTTCTCGAAAAGATCAGCGCAAGCTTGAAGCCGAACGCCGGCAAAAAAACAAACCGCTACTCGATGCATTGAAAAAGTCCGAACAAGCAGTCGAAAAACTGCACCGGGAACAATACGAACTAGAGCAGCAACTAGCCGATCCGACTGTTTATCAAGACCAGGAAAAAGAGCGCTTAAAGCAGCTACTGACGCGCAAAGCCCGTATCGATAAGGATCTTGAAGAAGCCGAAGCGGAATGGCTCGAAGCCGAAACCAAACTCGAAGAAGCCAGCTAGCTTATGTACGAATGGGTCATGCTATTTTTCGATCTTTGCCGATTTCGGAAAGGCCCGCAAGACCTTCCCTTTTCGCAGGCTTTGCTGCTGAGTTCTATTATGGCCTATGCCATTCTGGGCTTTTTGATGCTGTATATCGATAGCGGCTGGTTTAACGCAATTATGCAGGTATCGGTCGGCGCCTTATTATTGCTGGCTTTTGCCAAAATCATATTGCTCATTTCACGAAAACCCGGCCGTTTTGTGCAAACATCGAGCGCGCTGCTTGGAACCGATGCCTTGATAAGTTTCTTCGCACTCCCGATTATTGCCGGCATGACAACCGGGCGAGTCTCGCTTTTGGCCTTCGCGGCACTGGTCGCGTTAATGATCTGGCATTGGCTAATTACCGGACACATAGTCCGTCATGCCCTGTCCGCATCCTTTAGCTTTGGACTGGGTGTCGCATTCTTGTATATCATGGCATCTTATTGGCTCATGGCTCAGCTGTTTCCCTAACCTTGCGCTTCTAATGGAAATTTTATGAAAAATTATACCCATATCTTACTCGCGGTTGACTTTTCCGATCATACAGATGCCATTGCCGAACGTGCACGCGACTTGGCCGATAAATACCAAGCTAAAATAAGCCTGCTGCATGTCGTCGATAATCTTCCGATTGTAGACACAGTGAACGGGCCGATTATTCCCTATGAAATTGACCTAACCGAACAATTAATGGAATCGGCCAAATTGCGACTAGAAAAACTAGCGGAACGATTCAACATCCCCGAAAACAATCGCTTTCTCGAATTGGGCAGCCCGAAAATCGAGATCGTCAGAATCGCCGAGGAAAACGCGGTCGATTTGATCGTCGTCGGCTCGCACGGCCGACATGGACTCGCATTGCTGCTAGGATCCACGGCCAACGGCGTATTACATCACGCCAAATGCGATGTCCTTGCGGTACGCATTACAGACGAATAAACCCGCCTCGACCTTGAACCTTGAACCTTGAACCTCATTTAACAAACATGATCGGACATATAGAAAGTTTTGACCTCGGCAGACAAACCGGCGTAATAAAAAGCGGAGACTCTTTTTACGAGTTTCATCTCGACAGTTGGCAATCACCCGACTTACCTGAGCCTGGCGACGATATCAATTTCGAATTGGAAGAAGGCGAAGCCAAATCGGTTGTGTTAATCGGCTCCTATCTCAATCCGCACAAACCGGTAAAATCTCGACTGCTGGCAACGATACTCGCGTTGCTTTTGGGCGGCGTCGGCGCACATCGTTTTTATCTCGGCTATTATTGGATCGGTCTTGCTCAGATCGCGGTGACTGTTTTGACCATTGGTTTTGGCGTGGTATGGGGCTTTATTGAGTTTGCCCTGTTACTCAGCAAAAATTTCGATATAGACGCCAAAGGCAGACCGTTGAAATAAACCTAAAGCAGTTGAGAGCCTCTAACTACCGTTCGCCCTGAGCCCTTCGACTTGGCTCAGCACGAATGGTCTACAACACACACCAACTGCTCTTTTTAGGATAAACGTAGATTGAAATCGCTTAGGATTCGATCATAAATAACTTCCCTATTTTAATTCAAGGTAAGCAGGTTTGGTTGCTCGATTGGCAGGTGTCGGCGGCAGGGCAGATTTTTGCTCCTCGGCAATTGCTCCTGCATTGCCCTAATACACGCCATCCCTGGCGTAATGCAAAATCTGCATTCATGCCATCCTTGGCAAGCATACCCCACACCCTGTTTGATCCCCAAATTGGGAATTGCTGCCGAACCCGCTACAAAACTCACAGCACATGGAAGTTATTTTTCACGAAATCCTTAGCCCTGTTTAACCTGCGAAAGGTATATATCGAATGACAGAATCTAAACCGATTTACCTGATTCACTCCGATGAGTTGGATAAAACGAATTTAGTTCTAGCCAAGCAACATCCGCTAATTGTTGAGAACGACATTTCAATTCGCCCGATTAAGGTATCGAACCTTAGCGGTCTATATGTCAACGGCAATTTAAATCATGCCTTGGTTTGGGTTAAACACACCGATTTTCAGGCCGTACTCACTGCTGCATTCAATAAAAGCATCGCATTGAGCTTTCTGCCGTATCCCAACGAATTACGACCCGTATTTTTCGATCATCTTGGACTGCCCAATAAGCTTGACGACTGCTTAGCGTTGGCATTACAAACAGAAACGGTGGCGATCGATTTGATCCGCTGCAACGGAGAATTCATTAGCCGCGGCATCGGCCTGTTGAATCAAACAGCACTAGCCGAATTGATCGAGGCCGGCAATACGCGAAATCTCTATAAGAAAACAAAGTTTTATTGTCAGCGCTTGATTCATGCCTTTAGCTTGCAACCTATTGCCATCGAAATAGAAACCGCGAAAGGCAGATCAGTCAAAACGGCAATCACCGGCTTGTATCTATTGGATCTTGCAAAACGAAATCCATTTGCCAAACTTTTCGGCGAATCGGCATCGCTAAAAGATGGCCGATTGTCGTTCGTGTTCTTTGCACCGCAATCAATTTTAAGCTACATCCAATCGACATCGATGACTATTCCACCGTCTTCGGTACAGCTACCGAGACAACTAGGATTCGTTCGAAGCGTTTCTTTGCGCATAACCGCAAAACAGGATATTGGCTTTTGGATAGAGCACAAACCGGTCTCGACACGCGAGCTATTTTTGGAAACGGTTCCTGCCGCCCTTAAAATCACCGTCGGCGAAAGTTTTCGATCGCTCAACTCGCAATCCGGCGACAAAGAAAATTTCAATGTGGAGAACCTACCGCAAGGGGAAGCGCGGCTGAAATATTTCAGTAAAACCTTGCCTTTTTTCCCCCATGCGCTCGAATCCGATTTTAAGGACTTGTTCCTAGCACTCAAGGAAAACGCCAGGACGACGAGCACTTATGTCTTATTAATGGTACTCAGTACCATGCTAGCCACGTTGGGTTTATTTTTGAGTAGTCCGTCCGTCGTTATCGGCGCGATGGTTTTAGCACCCTTGATGGCACCGATTATTTCTTTGTCGATGGGCTTGCTTCGCTCCGAAAAATTCTTGACTCGCGAATCAATCGTTTCGCTGCTGTCCGGTATCGGCATCGCGCTTGCTATTTCATCGGCAATGGCAGCATTATTGCCTTTCAAGGATGTTACTTCGGAAATCGAAGCCCGTTTGCATCCATCGACGCTGGATTTGTTGGTCGCGGTTTTTTCCGGCATCGCCGGAGCCATGGCCCAAGCCCGCGAAAATATCGCCAAAAGTTTGCCGGGCGTTGCCATCGCAGTCGCCTTGGTGCCTCCCCTCTGCGTTGCCGGTATCGGCATCGGTTGGCTTGAATCCGATATTTTTTTGGGCGCCATGCTCTTATTCTTGACTAACTTGATCGGAATTACGATGGCCGCCCTCATTTCGTTCATGGTCATCGGGTTCGCGCCTTTTACTCGGGCCAGAAAAGGCATTTTGCTATCGAGCCTATTGTTGGCATTGATTTCCGTGCCTTTGTTCTATTCTTTCCAAACCATGGAGCAAATCGCCGATATCAAAACTCAATTGGCCGGTAGAACCTATCAAATCAATGGACACCGGCTTGAACTTCGGAATATCAAGGTCAATACGCTACGACCGCTCAATCTAAACGCCGATCTGCTCACCAATACCATGCCGGACGAATCGGTGTTTACTCGGCTCGAGGATGATTTACATACGGAACTCGGTAGGCCTGCCCGCTTCAATTTTGCTTTGCATTTTGTTAGGGAAACATTTGCCGCCAATGAAAAAGAGCAATAAACCTAAAAAAGCATTTCATCATGAAGAATAAGAAGTTAATTCAATAACTTGCCATTCGTTTGTATGCAACTTTCGCTCACCCGAAAGGTTAGCTGGAATGTTTAGATAATCTCTTGAAATACCTCATTAACTTCATGTACTTCATGGTTGAACTGCCGGATTTAGGATAAATCGCGCATATATCCTCGCCAGAAACGACGCCGCACTAAAATCTACTCCGCAATGCACCAGACCGGTTCACAAAGGCACAAAACAATCCTTATCTAACAAGATCTGATATTCATTATTAATAATTTCAATTACTTATACTTTTAACAGCACTTGGCACGATTTCCGCTTATCTTCAATTGAGTTTCTTAAAGCAAAGGCGCTTTAACCCCACTAGGGATTAAAGCGCCTTTTTTTTGCCTTGTGTTTTTTTAATTGATCAGAGGAATGCCATGTCTTATTTAGTCCCTTCGGAATTTGTCACCAAAATGGTCGATGCCGGTGAATCTAAAGTCTATATGTCAACACGAGATACGTTGATCAGAGCCTATATGGCCGGTGCGATTCTTGCGTTAGCTGCCGTATTTGCAGTCAGTATCACTGTCGAAACCGGTTCTCCGATCTTCGGCGCGATTCTGTTTCCCGTCGGTTTTTGCATGTTGTACTTACTGGGTTTCGATCTATTGACCGGTGTTTTTGTTCTGGTGCCGTTGGCATGGATCGATAAACGCCCGGGAGTGACAGTAGGCGGTATTTTCAGAAACTGGGGATTGGTCTTTGTCGGCAATTTCCTCGGTGCTTTAACCGTGGCGGTGATGATGTCGTTGGTTTTCACCTACGGATTTTCGGTCGAGCCGAATGCCGTTGGTAAAAAACTCGCCGGCGTCGGCGAAGCACGTACACTGGGATATGCCCAATACGGCGTCGCGGGCTGGTTTACGATTTTTATCAGAGGCATGCTATGCAATTGGATGGTGTCTACCGGCGTGGTCGGAGCAATGATATCGACTACGGTCAGCGGCAAAGTGATCGCGATGTGGATGCCGATCACACTGTTCTTCGCCATGGCCTTCGAACATTCCGTGGTCAACATGTTTCTGTTTCCGGCAGGCTTGATCATGGGCGGCAATTTTTCGATCATGGATTATTTCATCTGGAACGAAATACCCACGGTACTCGGCAACCTAGTCGGCGGGCTTTCGTTTACCGGCTTGACGCTATATAGCACTCATGTAAAAACCGCACCGAAACGCGCTCTGTAACTCGCCCCTTTTAATAGAGTCTCGAGCCAAGTTTAGGGTCGAGGCTCTTCATGAAACGATACCCCATGTCTGGCACTCTTAAAATATCCGTAGGGCACTATTCCGATAAAGGCCGAAAGGAAATCAACCAGGATTTTCATGGCGTCTATATGCCGAAAGAACCGCAATTGAGTTCAAAAGGTGTTGCCATTGCGATGGCCGACGGAATCAGCAGCAGTGCTGTCAGCCATATTGCCAGCGAAGCCGCGGTCACCGGATTCCTACAAGATTATTTTTGTACCTCGGAAGCTTGGTCGGTAAAAAAATCGGCGCAACGGGTCTTGATTGCAACCAACTCCTGGCTGCATGCCCAAACCCAACAGAGTCAATATCGTTACGATAAAGACAGAGGCTATGTTTGTACCTTTAGCGCCCTGATTTTCAAGTCTAATACCGTGCATATTTTTCATGTCGGCGATACACGGATCTATCGATTACATAACAATCATCTGGAGCAATTAACCAACGATCATCGGCTTTGGGTTTCGCAAGACAAAAGCTATCTGAGTCGTGCATTGGGTATCGATCATCACCTAGAAATCGATTATCAAGCTCTACCGATTGAAAAAGGCGATCGCTTCTTATTGATGACCGATGGCGTTTATGAATTTGTTAATAATGTTTTCATCATTAATGCGATCAAAAAGCATGGCGACGATTTAGCGACTGCCGCAACAATGATCGTCAACGAAGCCTACCGGCAAGGGAGTTCGGATAACTTGACGATGCAGATTGTCGATGTCGAGGACTTACCGAATCAAAATGCGAATGAGATTTATCGGCAAATAACAGAGCTTCCATTTCCGCCGACATTGACCGCCAGGATGATTTTCGACGGTTATCAAATCATGAGAGAGCTGCATAATAGCAGCCGGAGTCATGTCTATTTGGCAATGGATACCGAAACCAATAAATCGGTCGTCATTAAAACACCTTCAATCGATCTTCGAAACGATCCCGCTTACCTTGAAAGTTTTCTCATGGAAGACTGGATAGCGCGCCGCATCGATAGCCCTCATGTCTTAAAACCCTGCGAACAAACCCGAAAACGCAATTATCTCTATATTGTCACCGAGTTTATCGATGGCCGAACATTGAAACAATGGATGATCGATAACCCGAACCCGGATCTGGAAACCGTTCGCGGCATCATTGACCAAATTGCCAAAGGCCTACGCGCGTTTCACCGGCTGGAAATGGTTCACCAGGACTTGAGACCGGAAAATATCATGATCGATAACTCCGGTACGGTAAAGATCATCGACTTCGGCTCGACTCGAGTTGCAGGGCTTACGGAAATGAACAACCCGATCGAACGACACCCATTACTCGGCACCGCTCCGTATAGCGCCCCCGAATATTTTTTAGGCGAAAACGGAACGGCTCGCTCCGACTTATTTTCGTTAGGCGTCATAACCTATCAAATGCTGACCGACAATCTGCCTTATGGCACTCAAGTCGCCAAATGCAAGACGAAAGCGGCTCAAAATCGATTGAACTATCACTCCATCCTGAATAATGAGCGAGCGATTCCGGTCTGGATCGATGATGCCATCAAGAAAGCCGTCCACCCGAATCCCTACAAGCGATATGAAGCATTATCCGAATTTGTTCACGACCTGCGTTATCCGAACCAAACTTTTTTGAATAAAACGCATCCGCCGCTCATAGAGCGCGACCCAGTAACCTTCTGGAAAAGCATTTCTCTCATCTTGACGATTATCGTCGTCACGTTATTAATCCAACTAAGCAAAAGAGGTATTTAATATGAAAACGACTCCATCATCTTGCAAAGCCGATTCCTTGCTCACCAAAGAGCAAATGACCGATCGGATCATCACGGCAAAAGTACAAAAGCAACTCACCTGGACGGCCATTGCCGAACAAATCGGCGTCGATGAAGTTTGGCTGACCTCGGCTTGCCTTGGCATGAACAGCATGAAACCGGAACTGGCCGAAAAGCTATGCACCGTTCTGGAGCTACCCAACGAAGTGCAAGTCGCCTTGGCAATGTTCCCTTACAAACAATGGGCTTTCGACGTACCTCAAGATCCGCTCATTTACCGGCTTTATGAAGTCGTCGGCGTTTACGGCGAAACCTTGAAAGAAATCATTCACGAAAAATTCGGCGACGGCATCATGAGCGCGATCGATTTCAGCATGACAGTAGGCAAGGAAGAAAACCCGGCGGGCGATCGCGTTATTATCACGATGAACGGCAAGTTTTTGCCTTATAAGTCCTGGTAAGCCAGGGTAGATTTGCTCTATAACCCAACTCTATTCAAACCGTAATGTTGCAACATGTATACCTTTCGCACTTCAAATTTCGGCAGTGCCTTAGGAGGCGCCGGGGTGCTCGGCCCCTGCTAGGTGAGGGACCAGCATGGAGCTGGCATAGAGCTTACATGGACGTATTTACCCAGCACCTAAATTCCATAGCCCATTGGCCATGGTTAATTGTCTTGGATAATTCATCCAGCACCTAAATAAGCCATGATTTTGAATCATTGCCAAAGACCTATGAAATTTAGGTGCTGGTGGATTTAGGTGCTGGGTTCACAACGTCCTTTGACGGGCATCCCGGCGCCGAATTTTGATCTCCGATGAGTATAACCCGTATGCAGCATAGTGGAATACGGGAATGACATGGCTTCGAACGTCCCGGATTGGGCTACGCTCCATCCGGGCTACACAGCTAAAGGTAACCCTTCATTTCGGCAAATCGATTACCCCCTCGGCGAACATCACCGCCTCGCCGCCGACGCGCAGGGGCAATAACTCCTCGCCTTTGTTATCCATTTCAATGCGAATGACACTGCGTCGCGAACGTTCATCGCCACGTTCCACGGCGAAACTGTGCGTGCCCTTGCGTGTTTGCTCGAACGAACACAAATACGAACAAAAAGCCGGTACCGCATTGCCGACCGGCGGATCATCGGTTAAAGCAAGGCGAGGCCCAAGAAGGCGCAAATTGAAATCGGCATCGGGGAACGGCGTTTTCGGCGCAAACAACAAAATCTCTTGCGCCGCGGTTTGCGGCGCGGCGGATTGGCTCCAGGCGGGGTAATTGAAAAGCGCTTTTCTTACCGACTCGTATTTCCAAACCGGCACGATCAAATAGGGATAACCACAGGAAACCAATCTTGGCGAATACTTTTTGTGATCGAGTTCCGATTGCTCCAACCCTAGAAAAGCGGCTAATTCTTCATCGCCCGGTGCAAACCGGTCGACAATGGCGCTGACTTTTCGGGTAAATTGCACAAAACCGGGCTTACCGCCGACACTCGTAATGTTCGCCTCGACAGGCCCCGCATTTTGTTCGAACACGACCCGGGTAATCGGCTCGTTTAATTCAATATCGCCGCAACTGGCCAAGACAAAAGCCGCGGCAATGACCGGATGACCGCCTAAATGAATCTCCGCCAGCGGCGAAAATATGCGCATTCTTCGCACATTGCCGTCATTGAGCTTATGAAAAATGAAGACGGTTTCGGACAAATTCAGTTCCTTGGCTATCAAGGCCATTTTTTCGGCATTGAGTCCGTCCGCTTTCGGAAAAACGGCAATTTGCGCGCCATTGAAAACCCGATTCGTGAAAACGTCGGCAATATAATAGTGATATTTCATAAATCTCCCTAAACGTTAACGGCAACCCGCCGGTTTTCGATACGAACACCATAGGTTTCGATTTTCACAGTCTCGTCCTCGAAGCAAACGCCCGTCTCCAAATTGAAATGCTGTTTATAAAGCGGCGAGGCGACCATCGGTTGACCGCCGATATCGCCGATCATGCCGCGCGATAATACATTGACTTTGCCGAACGGGTCGAAATTATCGACCGCGTAAACCGCCTGTTCCTTCGGCATATAAAACAAAGCAATTTGCCTGCCATCCGCCCAGACGCAAACACCGGAATCCGGCTGCAGATCGTCGACCGAGCAGACATCGATCCATTCGCTCATGCTCATGCCTCCTCCAATATCTTGAAGTGCTTACGGGCCTTCAATTCCTCCCGTTCTCGTTCATCGGCAGGGCGAATTTGGCCGCGCTCCTCGACGAACACGATATTATCGTCGGGCCGGTCGCTGTTGACGAAATGCCGGAAACGTTTCAATTTACTCTCGTCCTCGATCGTGGTTTTCCATTCGCATTGATAGGTATCGATCACATGGCGCATTTGTTGTTCCAGTGCCTCGCCTATGCCGAGACTATCCTCGATCACGACCGAACGCAAATAATCCAAGCCGCCTTCCATGTTTTCCATCCACACCGACGTTCGCTGCATCCGGTCGGCCGTACGCACATAAAAAATCAGCACGCGATCGATATATTTGATCAGCGTTTCCTTGTCGAGTTGGGTCGCGAACAAATCGCCGTGCCGGGGCTTCATCCCGCCATTGCCGCAGACATAAAGATTCCATCCGCCTTCGGTCGCGATCACGCCGATATCTTTGCTCTGCGCCTCGGCGCATTCGCGTGTGCAGCCGGACACGGCGAATTTGATCTTGTGCGGCGCCCGAAGTCCTTTATAACGGTTTTCCAGCTCGATCGCGAGACCGACGCTATCATCGACACCGAAACGGCACCAAGTACTGCCGACACAGGATTTGACGGTCCTGAGCGACTTGCCGTAGGCATGTCCGCTTTCGAAGCCGGCGTCGATCAATTCCCGCCAGATCGACGGCAATTGTTCGACTCGGGCGCCGAACAGATCGACCCGCTGACCTCCGGTAATTTTCGTATACAAACCATATTTTTTGGCGACCTGCCCCAGCACGATCAATTTCTCGGGCTGTATTTCGCCGCCGGTCACGCGCGGGACAACCGAATAGGTGCCGTCTTTTTGCATGTTCGCGAGAAAAATATCGTTGGTATCCTGCAAACCGATATGCTCTTTTTTGAGAATATAGTCATTCCAGTATGAGGCCAGAATCGAGCCGACCGCTTGTTTACAAACTTCACAGCCGCGGCCGCGCCCATGTTTTTCGATCAATTCGTCGAAGGTCTTGATTTCCTCGACCATGATCAAATGATACAACTCCTGCCGGGTATGCGGAAAATGCTCGCAAATATCGGTACTGACTTCGATGCCGAGTTTGGCCAATTCGCATTCCATGACCGATTTCATCAGCGGCACGCAACCGCCGCAACCGGTTCCTGCCTTGGTTTCCGACTTGAGCGCGGACACCGTATTGCAACCGGCTTCGATCGCCGAACACAACGTTGCCTTGTTGACATCATGACAGGAACAAATTTGTGCCGACATCGGCAGTGCATCCGGCCCAAGGCCGACCGACTCGTCGGAACGGTGCGGCAAAATCAGCGAATCGGGATTTTCCGGCAGTTCGATGCCGTTCAGGCAATATTGCAGCAAGGTTCCGTAACCCGAAGCATCGCCGACGAGCACTGCGCCCAACAGCCTTTTTTTATCGGCACTGACCACGAGTCGCTTGTAGACTTCGCTATCGCCGTTTTGATAAGTGTAAACCAATGCGCCCGGCGTCTGCGCATGCGCGTCGCCGATACTCGCGACATCAACGCCCATCAGCTTCAGCTTGGTGCTCATGTCGGCGCCGGTAAAATAATTGTCGCCGCCTTCGAGCACCGAGACGACGGTGCGCGCCATCGCGTATCCCGGCGCGACCAGGCCGAATATCCGGTTATTCCACAAAGCGCATTCGCCGATCGCGAAAATATCGGGATCGGAGGTCCGGCATTGATTGTCGATCACGATGCCGCCGCGCGGGCCGACCTCCAATTCGCAGGCCCTGGCGATATCGTCGCGCGGACGAATACCGGCCGAAAACAAGATCAAGTCGGTTTCGAGCGCATCGCCGCCGGCGAAATTCATTTTATGCAAGCAACTTTCGCCGTCGTCGATCAGGGTGGTGTTCTTATTTAAATGCACGGTCACGCCGATCGCTTCGATCTTGCGCTTCAACAACGCGCCGCCGCCGTCGTCCAATTGCACCGCCATCAGGCGCGGCGCGAATTCGACTACATGCGTGGTCAAGCCTAAGTCTTTCAAGGCATTGGCAGCTTCCAGGCCGAGCAGACCGCCGCCGACCACGACGCCGACCTGGGATTGTTCGGCCGCTGTTTGAATCGCCTCCAAATCTTCGATGGTTCGGTAAACCAAGCAACGATCGCGTTCATGCCCCGGTACCGGCGGCACGAACGGATAAGACCCGGTCGCCAGCACGATTTTGTCGTAAGCGATGTGGACGCCTTTTTCCGACAGCACTGTTTTAGCGCTACGGTCTATCGATTTTGCTCTGTCTCCCAGATGTACGGTGATGCCGTGTTGTTCGAAAAAACCGACCTCGACCATTGATAGATCCTGCGCGCTCTTGCCGGAAAAAAACGCCGACAAATGGACCCGGTCGTAGGCCGGTCTGGGCTCCTCGCAAAACACGACGATCTCAAAATGTTCCTTCGCGCCACTGCTCACCAGTCCGGCCAAAAAGTTTTGGCCGACCATACCGTTACCAATCACGACTAATGTTTGTTTCTTGCTCATCGGCAACCTCGGTTTTCTGTATCTAAATTTTAGGCAAAAAAAAGGCGTCCAGTCGATGTGACGAATCACTCGAACAGGACGCCAATGCCCCAACAAAATCGGTACTCCGTTAGGAGTCTTGTTAGTGATACAGCAATATGGATGCCAATTTAAGAGAAACTTTAGCGAAGCCTTGATCTAACTGGTTTTAACAAACCATTAATTAGTCAATTCGAATTCAATAATCATTAAATTACCGCTTTCACCGCACACATTCGGTGAATAGCGTTAACTTTCCGCACCAATATAAAGCAATACATTTATCCGCAACCGAATGAACAAGCGCGCGCCCCCCAAACACAGACCGGCATATTATTTGCTTTATTTATTAAATTGAGCACTATTCACTTCTCGGTCACCGTAACGCTCATGAAGGCCCGTCCATCGCCCCGGCAAATGAAAGCTCGCGGCGACGGAGGATGCGGCATTTGCTTTGTCGAACGCCGTATTTAGTAAAGAGTCCAAATCTGCGAACTTTCACAGTAAAACCAGCTAATGTCCATACTACAACTCAAGTTACTCGGCTTTTCCGGTAAAATCAAAATTCTGCATTTGACCTGGACGGCTTTTTTCATCAGCTTTGTCGTCTGGTTCAATCACGCCCCTCTGATGCTGATGATCATGGATTCTGTGAATCTCACCGAATCCGAAGTCAACATCCTGCTGTTATTAAACTTTGCGCTACCCATTCCGGCTCGCATCATCATCGGCATGGTCGTAGACCGCTTCGGCGCAAGAATCAGTTACAGCACGCTACTGGCACTGAGTAGCCTACCTTGCTTCGCCTTTGCGATGGCCGAATCGTTTGAACAATTAGCCTGGGCGCGCTTCTGTTTGGGATTTATCGGCGCGGGCTTTGTGATCGGCATTCGCATCATCGGCGATTGGTTTCCGGCTCGGCAAGTCGGTGTTGCCGAAGGCATCTACGGGGGCTGGGGCAATTTCGGTTCGGCTGCCGCAACTATCCTGCTACCGGGACTGGCATTATATTTCGGCGCCGAAAACGGCTGGCGTTATGCGATTGCCGCAACCGGTATTTTGTCGCTAGCATATGCGTTCATCTACTACCGGAATGTCGAGGATACGCCACCCGACGTGCCCTATTTGAAACCTAGACGTTCGGGCGCAATGGAGGTTACTTCGATAAAAGACCTATTCCTTTACATCTGCACGACCGTACCGCTTTATGCCGCAATGTCTCTGCTCACTTGGCAACTATCGACACCGGAAGCCGATTTACTTAGCACACCCTGGGTCATTGCGATTAACATCATTATCTGGGCTCTTTTCTTTTCTCAAGCTTATCAAATCGTCGACATCAATGCGGAACGGCTCAGTCGTCCGATCGATAACATTCACCATTATCCATTCAAACAAATTAGCATCCTTAGCGTCGCCTATCTGATGACGTTCGGCTCCAAATTAGCCGTGGTATCGATGCTGCCGATGTTTTTCTTTACGATTTACCGCGAAAACCAATCAATCTCGATGATCGATGCTGGCCTAATGGCCTCGGGCTTCATTGTCATGAACCTGATCGCCCGCCCGGCCGGCGGCTGGCTCAGCGACAAAATCGGCCGCAAGTTTTCGCTGACGATTTTCCTAGCCGGCACTTCGCTCGGTTATTACTTGATGTCCTTTATTGCCGGCGATTGGCCCATTTTGATGACTATTTCAATGACGGTGTTGTGTTCGATATTTCTTCAGGCCGCTGAAGGTGCGGTATTTGCCATCGCACCATTGATCAAAAGACCCATAACCGGCCAGATAGCCGGCATCGTCGGCGCTTACGGCAATGCCGGCGCAATCTTTTTTTTAGCGCTGATGGGTCATGTCGCACCGTCTACGTTTTTCATCATTCTGGCAGTTTGCGCATTAGCATCGGCAATCTTGGCGCGCTACCTCGAAGAGCCTAAAGAGTTCATTACCGAAATCATGCCTGACGGCACTGTAGTGAAAATCGAACTGGATTGACATGCAAGCGCTGAAAGTCTTAATCGCCGATGAAATTCAAGGTGAAAAACTGCTCGAGAAAACCCTAAAAAAGCATGGTTTCGAAACCGCTTGCCTCCCGTTCGATACTATCGATTTAAATTCGTTGGTTTTAAATTTATTGCCGGATATCGTGGTGTTGAATGTTTATACCCCGACACCGAAGATACTTGATGCCATATTGACGATCAATCAAAGCCATTCGGCGCCGGTGATCCTGTTTGCCGAAGA
The DNA here is from genome assembly GCF_050611805.1 of Methylotuvimicrobium sp. Classification (NCBI taxonomy): domain Bacteria; kingdom Pseudomonadati; phylum Pseudomonadota; class Gammaproteobacteria; order Methylococcales; family Methylococcaceae; genus Methylotuvimicrobium; species Methylotuvimicrobium sp. Next base: position 33,166 of record NZ_JBNGHF010000032.1, on the reverse strand, counting down.
TCACGATAGCGACACGATCGATAAAGTCATCAAGGCCGGCGTCAGCGCTTATATCGTCGACGGACTCGACCCCAAACGCATCAAAACCATCATCGATATCGCGGTGGCTCGATTCAAAGAGCAAAACGCCATCAAGGAAGAATTGAAAAAAACCAAATCGCAACTTGAAGAAAGAAAATCGGTCGACCGAGCAAAAGGGATTCTAATGAAATCGCAAGGCTTCGACGAAGCTCAGGCTTATCATGCGCTGCGAAAACTGGCGATGGACCGGAATATTTCGATCGGCGAAATGGCTAAAAACGTCATTTCTATGGCGGATTTATTGAAGTAACGATCACGCTTTCTATCGTTTCGATTTACGGGTAGACTGTCTTTCTCTTATCAATCACGAACGAGAAAGCCGATGAAAAACCCTGTTGATGCTCGCCTCATTGCCGCTTTTTTCCTGATGATATTCGGAACGAGCGTCTTAGCGGAATCTCGAATTGCCGTTTTGGTTTTCGAGTTAAAAGATCTCACATTGGCTCCAGGCATTCCTCAAGAACTGGAGCGCACCGCTTCGATTAAGCCTCAACTCGAAGCCGAATTAACCACATTAGGGAATGACATTGTCGAAACCGACTTCGCATCTCAACAAAAGGCCAATGCCGGGACCGGTTATCTATTCGATCACCATGATGTGGCCGCGAAACTCGGCAAGCAGTTCGACGCCGATTACATCCTGGTCGGTAGACTGCATAAACCGAGCTTCTTGTTTGCTTATATCATGGGGCATTTAATTCGAGTCGACGACGGCAAACTGATTGCCGATTACACTTTCGAAGCAAAAGGCCCTAATCAATTCCAAACCAATAAGACTGTCAAAACCCTGGCTAAAGCGATCGACAAAGATTTAAAGCGCCTGTCTCAATCCCACTAAAAAACCAGGTTGAGTACGCACCGCGCACTAATGCTGGCGCGGGACGGGTTATTCAACCCGCCCCAAACGTTTTTTGTTTGCTTTGAGCATAGTCGAAACGTTCCGGACGGGGTTATACCTTTCGCACTTCAAATTTCGGCAGTGCCGGAGGAGGCCTCGGGGTGCTCGGTAAAGGCTTTGCCAGCATGGAGCTGGCATAGAGCCTACATGGACGTATTTACCCAGCACCTAAATTCCATAGCCCATTGGCCATGGTTATTTGTCTTGGATAATTCATCCAGCACCTAAATAAGCCATGATTTTGAATCATTGCCAAAGACCTATGAAATTTAGGTGCTGGTGGATTTAGGTGCTGGGTTCACGGCGTCCTTTGACGGGCACCCCGAGGCCGAATTTTCATCTACGATGAGTATACAAACCCCTTCCGGCAAAGGTAAAGAGCGACTATTCAGTCGCTAACACTTCGATTTTAGTTTGATTGTAAGTGACTTTATTATCCTTAATCTCTATAGCCTGCTGTCGAATCAACTCATCGAATAAATCCTCCTCATTAACCACATTATTCTTAAATTTACTGCGAATACTGTTGAGCAGGGTTTCTTTTTTGACCGGCCGGCTTCGACTGTGCTTGATCAAATGCGCGCAAAACTCTTGCACCAAGACTGCAGGGCTTTTCGGTGCGAAGCCCGGCATATTTTCGAGCTTGACACCGATACGTTGCGCGCTCCGGTTCTGGCTGATTAATAGACTAACCGCATGATCGAGGTCGTTGTCGTCGGAAACGACATCGAAATGGGTATTTTCGGGGAGCTGGGCCATCATTGCGCCAGCCCAAAAGGTGATGCCGAAATCGGCGGAGTTCTTGCCGCCGTTCGGCATTTTGATGATTTTCAGACGATTTTGATTGACCGTTGCGGTCAGCGGCACGATCCAATCGAGCGGAACGCGCGCGCCGCACTGCGCATAGCAAATCACGACGTGGGTATAGGCGGCTAAATCTTCCATCAACTGATAGACTTGTTTCGGGCAATTTTCGAGGTCGATCAACAAGACGCGGGCTGCGTAATCCGCATCGTCGTCATCCTTGACCGCCTCCTTGTCCGAAATGTTCTCGTTCATGTCTGCCGGCCTCTTCAGTTCATCGTTTTACATCGTCATAGCCTGACCAACACTTCGCCGCGCCCCATTTCAGCCATGTCACCGCCGTAACGCCGGACACGATTGAAGACCGCCGCAGTGTCTGCGAATTTCGAATCGAATCCTTTGAACGACGCGAACAACATCGGCAAAAACGCCAAGGTATGCGAGCCGCAATCATTGAAGGTCGCCGGCAATTCGGGCTTGTTCCAAAGCAATAAGGTGCCTCGGCGCATTGCAAAACCGGTATAGCGTCCGGTGTTGCCCATCACCGCGATCGTGCCGGCCGTCATTCTCGACCCGCAATAATCGCCGGCATTGCCTTCGATCAAAATGACGCCGCGGCGCATGTGATCGCCGACCCGCTCGCCGGCGTTGCCTTTAACCAAAACGGTGCCGCCTTTCATGCCCATCTTGTTACCGGGCAAGGCCGCCCCGAGAAAATCGCCGGTATTGCCGTTGATCTGAACGAAACCTTTTTTCATTTCGCAGGCCGCGAATAGTCCGGCGTTGCCGTTGACGGTAATCGTGCCGGACTTCATGCCCAGGCCCAGATAAGCGCCAACATCGCCTTCGACGCGGATCTGTCCTTCGGTTAATTCTTTACCGATAAAATCGAGCTTGGAGTAACTATTCTTGATGACAATCTGTTGTGTATCGTAACCGGCAATCGTGAATAGTTCGTCGACGCGAATTTTGCGCTTGCCGCTATCGAGTTCGAGCGCTGCAATATCGGTCGGCGATAACCCCGCCAGTTTTTGACAAACCAGAGGCGACAAATCGACGCGCTGAGCCGGTCGCTGTTTCAGCGTGAAGGTTAACGCAGTCATGCCATGATCTCCTGTAAATGAAAATGGAAGGGGCCGAGTTTACCGCCGTAATTGCCGGCACTGATGCGTTTGACGCCGTTTTCGGCACCCAAATCGCAGACCGCTTGAATACCGACTCGCATCGCTTTGTCGATATCTTCCTTGGTCAGGCCGTCGATCACGATTTCCATCACCGATTCGATTTCAGGCGACAAATCGGTTTTGGTGATGCCTTTCAGTGTTGGGCAAAAAGCATCGTTGGTCGATGCGCCAAGCGCCTTATATTTCGAACCGACTTTCGAACCGGAGCGAACGACGCCGCCCGGAAACGGCATGATCACATTCGGAATCTTGCGCATTTCCTCGATCGCGGCCTCGCAGGCCGCCAGCGCTTGCGGCTGCGATTCGGCCAATACCAAGAAATTACCTCCACCGACCGCTTCGACCTGCCCTGTCGTCGCCTCGGTCAGAAACTCGCCGTCCATGACCGGCACGCGCCAATAACGTTTGCCACCGATCACTTTGGAAATCTGGAAACCGTCGCCGAAATAGCGCAAATTCTTGCCCAATGGAATCGGTTTGTCGCTCTCAATGCCGGCGAACAACGCCGAAGTCGGCGAAGTCAGCACACATTGCCCAGCGCGCGTTTCCAATTGTTTCGCAAGGCCTTTGCCGCCCATCGCGAAGATCATCACAGAAACGCCAGGGCGTCCGTCGGGTGTTTCGGAAGGATCGAGCACGCGCTCGATGCCGGCCTCGCAGCCGCAAGCGATCACCGAAGTCGCGAAACCGGTCATCGCTTGCGCCGAGATCATCGCCCATTTTTCGTTTTGCGCGGTGATAATCGCGCGCGTCGCCTTCATCGGAAATGCCTCGGCAAAGGTTTTGTCTATCGTTACGCCGTTAATAATCATCATGGGTACACATGGTTAAATATTTGAAAGTAAGTAAAGTGTTGACGTTATCGGTATATCTCGATGCAGGCCTTGTTTTCGTCGATCAATGCCATTTCTATCGCGTCCTTTTTAGTCAACAAAGAATTGATAATCGCCGCTTTGGACTGATTGCCTATTTTCAGCCAAACAATTTTAGGCGGTTGACCGTAAAGATTCGACATTTCAAAAAAATCAGCGTCCTTCGTGACGATAACAAAGTCGTTGGTTTTGGCATATTCCCAAATTTCCCAGTCACTGGCGCGTTCCAAACCTAATATCGCAACTTGTGTGGATTCAGGATATGCTTCAACTAAAAAGGCCACTGCACGGCGCGACAAGTTTTCATCCAAAGCAGCTTCATTAAATAATTGCCGCTAAGCTATGCTCACGTTCGGCTGCAAAAGCCAAACAAGCCCTTATATCGTTTGACTCCAGTTCAGGATAATCGTCCAAAATTTCCACTTCGCTCATACCCTCCGCAAGCCATCCCAAAACATCGTAAACCGTAATCCGCAACCCGCGAATACAAGGCTTACCACCTCGCTTTCCGGGTTCGATGGTAATGATGCTGCGATAATCTATAGCCATAGGTATCTCCGGATTTTTTTTAGTTTATTGTTTCTTCATCTGTTATCTATGTATTTTGGTTGTTAATGCCGAGAAATCGCTGATTTCCCGATTTACAGATTGTTTAATTAATAACCTCAAGCAGCCTTCAAATCACACTGCAACAAACCTTGTTGCTCAAGTTTGTTATGAATATTTCCAGGACTAAGCTCCAGGCCATTTTTCCAGCATAATGCCCCGAGCTCTAGAAAGAATCGTTTAAAATAATCTTCATCTTGTAGCGGGGCGACCAACTCGGTCTGTTTCTCCAGCAAAGGCTGTAAATCGTAGTCGCCGACGGTTTGATCGGAAAACCACAAGCGTATGATTTTATGTTCGATATATTCAGCTTTGATGATTTTAATCATTATCGGCTCCGGCTATACGCTGCAACGGTTTTAGTTGAATGGCTAACTGCCAATCCGCCATTAATTCTTCCTGATGCTCTTTCGCCCAGTCCCTGACCAGTTTCAATGCTTTACTCGGCAAACGGCCTTCCAGTACTTCTCCACTTTCGATCGCAATTAATGCCTGATGACCTTGGTACTCGGCGTGAAAATGCGGCGGATTGTGATCATCGTGATACATCCTGATGTAAATGCCGAAAAAATAGGAAATAACGGGCATCGTTTAATTTAAGACCTTAGGTATATTTTGTTTCCATTCGAGTTAATCATCATACTTTTCGCTTAATAATCTAACGATTATTTGCGCCCACTTGATACTGTCAAAGACCAGAGGTTTTATTACGGGTTTCGTTCCATGCACATCTGACATTTCACTTCAGAGCGTCTGCATCACAAAAGCAGCTTGATTAATTGATTGTTTCAAGTTTTTCTTTAAAAAATTAACGTTTGAATTTTTCCATTGAATTTCTTCGAGTTGATTTTGAATGGCTTCAAAAATACCTACAGCCTCAAGTGATTTATTGCACCTTTCCTGAAAAGATGAATCACTTACAGACCCGAGACCTTCTTTTTTTTGATACACATTTGCTGTTACGCTATCAATCGCAGCACATGCCGACGATATAGCTCCGCTCAAATCGCCGTCACGGAATTTAGTTGATGCCTTGACCAGATCTTCTCGCGCTAGTGGATCAAGTTCAGTCAAATCAACTGAGTCTAAAATCTCAATGGGTATGATTTTGTTATCTATACACTGCCATCCAAACCGACTCAAATAATTCTTTAGCCTCTCTTCCGGATCATAATCGAGATACCGAAGATTATTGATACGTTCGAATATTCCCTCAATTACATAATTTAAGAACTTATGCTTTTCAAGGTTATTCATACTTAAAAAGTGTAAGTATTCAGTCCCCCGGCCATTCTCGTTCCCACGCTCTGCGTAGGAACGCCTGAGTACCGCTCCAGCGGTACGAGACGCTAGAGCGTCTCGGGCTGCATTCCCACGCTGGAGCGTGGGAACGATAGGAGGGATGTGAATAATTACGGTAAATCAATTCCACCACTGATTCGAATAATCTCTTTGATTTCGTAGAAATCAAATTCCTTTAATATTGATGTGATTGCTGCCCAAGCAGAATCTATATTATTATCCATGAAATTAAATATACTCTTTCTGACCGGAATCTAAGTTTTTCCAACTCATCCAGTGTTTTCACTAAACCACCTCTTTTAGAGAATGCACCGTCAAACTTCCCCGCCCGTCCTCGGTAAACTCGTCGTCGCTGATTTTAAAGTTACCCATTTTCATCGTCAGATAGCGGTCGAAATAAGACTTGAGGTCTTTTTCGACGGCCGCGTCATAATCAGGCTTGACAATATGTGTCGTTCCCCATTTTACATGGACGATCTGGCCATCTTTTACGACCATCTCGCCGTCTTTGAACACGTAATCCGGTTTTTCGAACATTTTTTGCCGGTCGGCGTTTTCGGTGTACACGGTGATGTCGCCCCAATTCCCAGCGGTCAGGCCGCCGCGATCTTTCAGGCCGATCAATTTGGCCGCGCCCGCGCGCGTCATGATCGCGATTTCGTTCAGCGTGTATTCGCGGTCGATCGATGCCAGCGTCGTCATTTTTTGCGCTTCCGGATGAATCGTCGCGAGCATATCGTTGCGGAAGCTTTTATCCATCAGCAAACGAATCAGATGCGGATAGGTCGTGAACGGCGCGCCGTTCGGATGGTCGGTGGTCAAAAACACGCGCCACGGGTCGTCGACCAGCAGGAAGATTTCGAGTCCGATCGCCCATTGCAGAGCATTGACGAAATTCTGGTCCCTGTATTTGAACGGCACAACGCCGCAGCCGGCATCGCATTCGATGTCCATGCATACCCACTTGTTCGGATGCCCGTGTTTGTGGTTCGCATGTTGGCGCATCGTATCGCCGGATGCCGTGACGGTCTGGCCGAACAAAATTTGTCCGACATCAATCGTAATGTTCTTATGCTTGTTGACCGCTTCAGCGATTTGCGCGGCGCCCGATGAGAATTTGAAGTCGCCTTCGGTGCCATAGCTATGAAACTGAATGTGCGTCAAATGCATCGGTAAGCCGCCCACGCCTTGAATCGTATCGAGCGTCGTGTCGACATTGCCCGGCACGCCCAGATTACAACCATGCACATGCAAAGGATGCGGAACGCCTAATTCTTTGACCGCAGTCGCCAAGGTTTGCAGAATTTGCCTGGGCGTCACGTCGTAATACGCATTTTTTTCGTCAAGATCGAGCTTGCGTTGATTAAACTTGAACGCGCTGATGCCGCCGGCATTAACGACTTTAATGCCTATACATTTGGACGCTTGAAGCGTCCATGCGACATAATCGTTAACCGCTTTCTGATCTTTTTTTGCAGTCAACATGCGCAGCAAGTAGTCATCGCTGCCAAGCATCGCGTAGCCCCCTTTATCCAAAATCGGAATATCGCCCATTTCCATATGCGCCTGTCGGGCGTTAACCGGCAACACTGCCGGCTCGAACGCCGCTGTATAGCCCATCTCGGCATAACGATAGCCGGTAACATAAGTGCTCGGTATCGCATGACCGCTTCCGGAACGCGTCAAATCGGTGCGGATAACCGGATCTGAGCGGTGGTCTTCCGGTAACAAGATTCTCGCGATATTCCCCTTACCGCCGCCGATATGCGTATGCATGTCGATCGCACCGGACATCACGACTTTACCGGTTAAATCATATTCTTGATCGATTTTGAGATCGGCCGTAGGTCTATCGACGATGCGACCGTCTTGAATATAAATATCCCGTTTTTGGCCGTCGATTCCGCCGGCGGGGTCATAAACCGTTCCACCTGTTAATTTAATCAGCATAGCTTTTCCAAATGATTAGAGATGAGCAGTACATCGAAGCACATAGACATCGGATTATTTGTTGAATTGTATCATTATCGCGCAGATGCGCTGAGGCGCAGAGAGTTGATGGTTAAAAACAAAAAGATCGTTCCATATGAGATGAAGACCGTAAAACAAAATGTCTGACGCAACCCTACCAACATCTCGTATTCTTACTTTCTCCGCGCCTCTGCGCGAGATAATTAAATCTATAGCGCCCGCTCGATCGCCGATAATACGTCAGCGGCAGCAGGTAAGCCCGAATCGCGCAATTTTTTCAGACGTATCGCCACAACACTATCGGCACGATAAGCGTGGCCGGCATGATCGATACCCGGCGTACCCAATGGAATGTAAACATCCGGTTCTTTATCGAATACCATGCCCGAACGGCCTAAGACAATGGTCGGCACATCGGTAACAGGCGGTATTGCTTTGCTATTGAATGCTTGCACCCACAGCAAAGCATCGCCCTCACCGTTCTCGAGCATTGCTCTACTATCGTACAAATAAGGATCGTATTCGGGGTAGCCTTTAGCATAGTTAATCCGTGCCGGATAACCGGAAATCCATCCCGCAACCTGACTGGCTGTCAGATCGCCTTCCTTGCCGCTCAACGGCAATCCGGAACAACGGCTTCCCTGATCGTTGATATCCTTGATCAGCTCGCAAACCGATTGGACAGTAAGTTCTGCTTGATCGAAAGCCAACGCTGACGCTGCCCAAGTCACGACGCCGTATTTCGCAGCTTGCAAACGCTCGGCCACGGTCTGCAAATCGGAAACTTTAATACCTCCTACCGAATCGGCATCGATCTTATGTCCCTTGACTAGGGCCCTCAATACCGCTACGACGTCGGGTAAATCGGCATCGGCACAAGTCAATACTTGCGCTTGCTTACCATTTGGCGAAACCTGAGCAGTGCCGGAGGGCGCCTTGCCCAAATAAATCACCTCTCGGTTAGCGGTATCCTCCAGAAACATCGACTCCTGATTCCAAAGATAACGCTCGAAAAAACGCGGCACGAAACTTTCCAAATCCTTACCGAACACCAACAGTAAATCGCACCGATTCTTAACCTCGGCCAGCGTTGTCGTCATCCAGCCGGAATCTTGCATTGCCAGATAATTACGTCTTGCCGCATTGAAGTTCATCTGATCGACCACGGCGCCGCAGCGGTCGGCCAACGCCAGCAACGCGCGCATACCGTTGACATCGGTCGCACAACCTCCGATGATCGGCTGACTGGAATCTTGTAATATTTCAACGGCTTTAGCCACAGCATGCTCAAGAGCGACTTGCTTCCCGGCGACTCTGGGCTTAAAGTCGGTAATGACTTGTTCAAATGCAGGGGTATTGACCGCGCAGCCGTTGCTTAGAACCTTCAACGACAAACCGTCGACACTAATTGTCAGATCATCGGTTCCAATACCGCAAAAAGGACTGGGCACTTCGGTAATTTCAGTCACGCGCTTTTCCTCTTTATATCTTTAATTGATTTAGATTTAGCCATGCCGATTAAACGATTAACGCGATACGACACTACAGTAATAGCAAGCATTTTAACCCGAAATAACCGCACTGTCCCGTTTCACCCGGCATTTCCCGCTTAGAATTTTTCATTCATCCTGTATAGACAGCCATTAGATCCAGAGCCCGACAAATCAATCAACTTTAGAAAGCACGACATAACCTCACCATTATCTGGTTAAAATCTTCTTGAATACTTTTTCGAACCTTCATTATCGAGTTACGTTAAAATATCGATCGAAATTACGAATACTCATTGCAGATTACGGCGGTCTCACAGTATAAACCCACCGTCCTTCAATTTTCGGCAGTGTCTAAGGAGGCACAGGGGTGCCTGGCAAAGGCTTTGCCAGCATGGTTGCTGGCACAGAGCCTACATGGACGTATTCACGGCGTCCTTTGACGGGCCCCCGGTGCCGAATTTTGATCTGCGATGGGTAGATCATCGCATAAGTATTCCTGATCAACCTAACGTCTTCAATTCGGCAAAGGGTACCGCATTATGTTTAATAAAATCTCACTGGCACTTAGCGTCACCCTATTATTGAACGCTTGCGCCACCAGCCCGACAGGCAGAACGCAATTCGCATTCATGCCCGATACCCAACTCAATCAAATGGGGCTTCAGGCTTTCGACAGCTTAAAAAAAGAAACCCCGATTAGCAGCAATCAGAGGCACACTCAATTTGTTACATGCGTATCCAATGCGGTCATCCGGGAAGTCGGAGGCAATTGGGAAGTCGTCGTATTCGAAGACAACAGCTTGAACGCCTTCGCCTTGCCCGGTAATAAAATTGGTGTGCATTCAGGCATGGTCAACTTCGTCGACAATCAAGACCAATTGGCATCTATCATCGGTCATGAAATCGGTCATGTTTTGGCAAGGCACAGCAATGAACGCGTCTCGCAGCAAATGGCGGTCAGCTCCGGTATGGCCTTGATCCAAGCCGTCAGCGCACCGCAAACCGCAATGGGTCAAACGGCTCTCGGACTGCTCGGTGTCGGCGCCCAGTACGGCGTGCTATTGCCCTACAGCCGACTGCATGAAAACGAAGCCGATAAAATCGGCCTCGACTTGATGGCCAAGGCCGGTTTCGACCCCCGCCAAAGCGTTATACTGTGGCAAAAGATGGCGCGAGCCGGCGACGGTCAACAACCGCCGGAATTTATGTCTACACACCCCGCACATGCCACTCGAATTCAAGAATTGCAAAATGCCATGCCAAGAGCATTGGAAATTCAAAAACAAGCAGTCGCTCAAGGCAAACAACCTCGCTGCAGTAAATAATGAATCCAAATTTAAAGCATCTACAGCCTTACCCGTTCGAAAAGCTAGCTCGGCTCAAGCAAGGCATCGTTCCGCCTGCCGATAAAGCCCACATCGCGCTGTCGATAGGCGAACCCAAACACATTACGCCGCACATCATTCAAGAAGCGCTCATCACGCACATGCATGGTCTATCGGCTTATCCATCGACGCGCGGATTGCCGGAACTCCGGCAAGCGATGGCCGAATGGATCGCGATGCGTTTTAAAATACCGGTCGATTTACTCGATCCCGAAACACAAGTACTACCGGTCAACGGAACCCGCGAAGCCTTGTTTTCGTTCGCGCAATGCCTCGTCAAACCGAGCGAAAAACCGTTGATCTTGATGCCGAATCCGTTTTACCAAATTTACGAAGGCGCGGCTTTACTAGCCGGAGCACAGCCCTATTTCCTGAATACGACCGAGGAAAACGCTTACCTACCCGACTTCAACACTGTTCCCGAATCGGTTTGGCATCGTTGCCAGTTGTTGTATATTTGCTCGCCGGGCAATCCGACCGGTGCGGTCATCCCTCAAACACAGCTGGAACATTTGATCGAATTGGCCGAGCGCTACGATTTCGTGATTGCGTCGGATGAATGCTACAGCGAAATTTATGCCGACGAAAATAACCCGCCAACCGGACTTTTGGAGGCGGCTGTTGCGACCGGCAACACAAAGTTTAAGCGTTGCGTGATCTTTCATAGTCTATCGAAGCGCTCGAATGCGCCGGGTTTGCGATCAGGCTTCGTTGCCGGAGACGCGGAAATTCTGCAGCGTTATTTTCAATACCGCACCTACCATGGCTGTGCGATGCCGGTACCGACGCAACATGCCAGCATAGCAGCCTGGCGCGATGAAGCGCATGTCGTCGACAACCGTCAGTTATACCGGGAAAAATTTAGTGCATTCAAAGACATATTATCCGAAGCTACTGCCGTTACCATCCCTCCGGCAAGTTTCTATATATGGCTAAAAACTCCGGTATCGGAAATTCAATTTGCACAACAGCTGTTTGCATCCGAAAATGTAACAGTCTTACCGGGCAGTTATTTATCCAGACCGTTCAACGAATCCGATCCCGGACGGAATCACGTCAGGATAGCCCTAGTGGCGCCGATCGAAGAATGCATCAATGCCGCAGAGCGCATTAAAAATTTCATTCACACGCTATAAACAACGGAAAATCATGTCAGAACTAGAAAATATTATTAATACCGCCTTTGAAAACCGTGCCGACATCACACCGGTCAACGTTTATCCCGAATTGCGCGAGACGATAAAAGAAGCGATCAATCTACTCGACAGCGGCGAAGCCCGCGTCGCTGAAAAAATCGACGGCGAATGGGTCGTTAACCAATGGCTCAAAAAGGCGGTGTTATTGTCGTTTCGCGTCAATGAGAACCGCGTCATGGACGGCGGCGTCAACCGTTATTACGACAAGGTCGAAACCAAATTCGCGTCTTATACGCCGGACGATTTCGCCAAAGCCGGCGTACGCGTCGTACCGAACGCGAATGCTCGCCACGGCTCCTACATCGCGCCCGGAGCGGTATTAATGCCCTCTTACGTCAACATCGGCGCTTATGTCGACAGCGGCACGATGGTCGATACCTGGGTCACGGTCGGATCGTGCGCGCAAATCGGTAAAAACGTACATTTATCAGGCGGCGTCGGCATCGGCGGCGTGCTTGAACCTTTGCAAGCGGGACCGACCATCATCGAAGACAACTGTTTCATCGGCGCACGATCGGAAATCGTTGAAGGCGTCGTCGTCGAAGAAGGCTCGGTCATTTCGATGGGCGTTTACATCGGCCAAAGCACCAAGATCTACAACCGTATTACCGGCGAAATCACCTACGGCCGCGTACCTGCAGGATCGGTCGTCGTACCAGGCAACTTACCTTCCTCGGACGGCAAATACAGCCTATACTGCGCGGTGATCATCAAGCAAGTCGACGAAAAAACTCGTAGCAAAACCGGTATCAACGAATTGCTGCGCGATTGATTCGCATTTTGCCTGATACGCATTACCCCGTTCCCACGCCCCAAAGGCTGCGAAAGTATTGGCGGATGCAAGACACCATGAAGGACATGAAGGGGCAATATTCAGCCCCCTCTTCGAAAAAGACGACCGCATGGGTGCAGGAGGTAGGGCAACGCAGAAGCAGTTGCCGAGGGGCTAAAGGAGATTTTTTTGAATACATCTTCTGCGGGACGGGTTATTTAACCCGTCCCAAACGTTTCGGTTTGCCCTAAACATTTCGACTGACTTCGGTCAAATTCGAAAAGCTTCCGCTCCTGCTCACGCCCCTTACCTACATCCATGCAGGTAACGTTTAGGACGGGGTTACAAACCCCGTCCCGCTAAGAAGCGTATATACCTTTAGCACTTCAAATTTCGGAAGTGCCTAAAGAGGCGCCGGGGTGTTCGGCCGAATTTTGATCTCCGATGAGTATATTACCAAGTCGACAATGCCGACATAATCAAACATTTTGCTGATCGTTGATTCTTACCGCACCTTGAACAAGGTACGCGATGCGTACCCTACAAAATTTTAACTCTTAACCAACCACACCTCGACCATGACAGAAAATTTATCCAACGATGCCGTTATCTACGCAATGCTTTCGATCAACAGCGAAATTGCCATACAAAAAGATTATCTCGATTCGCCGGAACTGCCGGTAGACGAAAAAGAATACGAAGAAGAAACGCTCGCCGATCTCGAGCAAGCCTTGATGGAGTTCATCGAGCTGTATAAAAACCGCCTTAAAGCGGATAAAACCCTGCCTAGCCTAGATGAGCTGTTATATAGCGAATTATAAACCCGACCTATGCCTACACTTTACGGAATCAAAAACTGCGATACGATCAAGAAAGCCCGAAAGTGGCTCGACAAAAACGGTATCAACTACCGCTTTCACGATTACCGGGAAGACGGCCTGACGACCGAATTGCTGAAAAACTTTTTGGCTCGAAGCGACTGGCAAACATTGCTCAACCAGCGCAGCACCAGTTGGCGGCAACTTGATGCGGCACAAAAATCCGACCTGGACGAAGACAAGGCTTTAAAATTGATGCTCGAAACGCCGACACTGATCAAACGCCCGGTGCTCGAAAAAGACGAAAAGCTGCTTGTCGGTTTCAAGGCTGAACAGTACCAAGCTGAATTTTTACTGTGAAAGTTTGTAGATTTGGGTTCTTTATCTAATATTCAACACAATACCGGTTCCGGAGAGGGTGCGGCTGCTCGACCGGCAGGCGTCGGCGGCAGGGAAAGCCGCCGTCGAGCCTACACGGACGTATTCACGACGTCCTGTCGGGCGAGTGACCGCACCTTCCCCACCAAAGGACTTTCATTTACCGGGGTGATGGCTAGGCCTTCATGAACGTTAGGTTGAAAGCGATCTTGGGTAAGAGCGTGATGCGGGTTGACCATTTTTAGCTTGATGCTTATGGCTTGTTAACCCCTTCCTGCATAGGTCCTACATAGGAATCAAATTCGCAAGCACAAGCTTGCCAACTTCGATAACCTTGAGCTACTCGCATTGCATTCCCAAAGCAAAGAACTTGGAAAGAAAACGCCCCGCTCAATAACAACGAAATACGCTACAAAACCTGCCGTACATAAATCATGAACGATCCATTGGAATTACTTAAAAACTTGATCAGCCGCCCATCGGTCACGCCCGACGACGCCGGATGCATGGAACTGCTTGCCGAACGCCTCGAGAAAACGGGCTTCCGCGCCGAATATCTCGATTTCGAAGATACCCGGAATATTTTTCTGAAACGCGGCGAAGACAAACCGCTGTTCATTTTTCTTGGTCACACCGACGTCGTGCCAACCGGCCCGATCGAACGCTGGCATTCGCCGCCGTTCGAGCCGACGATAAAGGACGGCAAACTCTACGGAAGGGGCGCGGCAGACATGAAAAGCGGCATCGCCTGTTTCGTCACTGCAGTCGAACGCTTCATCGAAAAACACCCGGATCACCGAGGCTCAATCGCGATCATGCTAACCAGCGACGAAGAAGGCCCCGCGACAAACGGCGTCGTCAAGGTCATTGAAACCCTGGAACAACGCAACGAGAAAATCGACTGGTGCCTGGTCGGCGAACCATCGAGCGACAAAAAGCTTGGCGACCTCATTCGAGTCGGTCGGCGCGGCTCGCTGTGCGCGAAACTGACCGTACACGGCATACAAGGCCATGTCGCCTACCCAGAAATCGCCGAGAACCCGATTCATCGTTTCGCCCCGGCACTCAAAGAACTAACCGAGGAAATCTGGGATAGAGGCAATGCATTCTTTCCACCGACCAGCTTACAAGTCTCGAACTTCAACGCCGGCACCGGCGCCGAAAACATCATTCCAGGCAGTATCGAGGTTCAGTTCAACCTGAGATTCAGCACCGAATCAAACGAAGTTAGTATCAAAAGGCGCACGCAAGCCATTCTGGATAAATACGATTTAAAATATGATTTGGAATGGCGATTGTCGGGAAAACCTTTTTTGACCGACAAAGGCGAATTGATCAATGCGGTACACGCCGGGATCTATTCGGTCACCGGTTTCGAACCGGTCGACGATACCGGCGGTGGAACCTCGGACGGACGTTTCGTCGCCCCCACCGGCGCACAAGTCGTCGAACTCGGACCGATCAACGCCACGATTCACAAAATCAACGAAAACGTCGACCTTAAAGATTTGGACACTCTGACCGATATCTATCACAACATACTGGTTGAATTGATGATATAAACTCGGAGGGTAGCATGCCCGAAATCAAACTACCCGGACCAATGCGCATGGTCTGGGGAAGCCTCGGCTGTTTTTGGCTAGCGGGAATGATAAACAAAGGCTTTTATTCGTTCCGGTACTAATTATTATTAACGGAGAGACGCCTAGCCAAATGAGAAAACTGCAGAAAGCCCCTCGCACAGAGCCATCCGATTCATCAGCCGCATAGACTCCAAGCGAATATCTCACGGATTTACTTCTGTGGCTTGCTACATTATCTATCTTTAGGATTTGGTCGCAAATAACTTCCCTATTTTAGGGAAGGGTCGGTTGCTCGATTGGCAGGTGTCGGCGGCAGGGCAGATTTTTGCTCCTCGGCAATTGCTCCTGCATTGCCCTAATACACGCCATCCATGGCGTAATGCAAAATCTGCATTCATGCCATCCATGGCAATCAGATTCCGCCGTCAAGCCTACAAGGATGTATTCACCCAGCACCTAAATTCCATAGCTCATTGGCTATGGTTAACTACCTTTGATAATTTAGGTGCTGGGTTCACGACATCCTGCCAAGCGAGTTACCGAACCCTCAACAAAGCCCATAGCTCCAGGACGTTATTTATCACGAAATCCTAAGTCAATTTTACGATAGCAATAACGGCGGACACGGTTAAACCTAACGACCAAAACATAAACCGATCCATGCGTCGGGTAATAGCGGTTAAATGCTTGTCCATTTGTTCAAAACGCTTATCGACTTCCTCAAAACGCTTATCGACTTGCTCAAAACGTTTATCAATTTGCTCAAAACGCTTATCGACTTGTTCAAAACGATTATTCATATCGGAACGCATTTCTTCAAAACGTTTATCGACTTGCTCGAAACGCTTTTGAGTCATCTCAAAGCCTTGCATCATCAACTCTCGCTGATGTTTAAGCTCCTCCTCGACACGAACGATACGCTCACGAAGCTCAAGCTCATAACGTACATTCGCATTAACCACTTCCGGACGCGCCGCAATACTTTGATCGATGAGTTTTTGTATTTGTATTAAATCTTCTTGGGCGAGTGCCATCTTAATGGCTCCATAAAAAACAGTAAGTAATAGCGGATATACTAGCCATAACGCTTTGGTAAAACAACTTCTTGGGTGAATGACTGAAATTTCCAGTTTGAACATGTTCACGCAGTATACTGCACTGGGCTTTATGGAGACCTTGGAACTGGTCGAACTCAAAGGCGAGTTAAAAAAGAAAATCAACCAACTGCTCAAATTCGATGTGCTCATCATCGACGAGTTGGGCTACCTGCCGATGAACAAACAAGGCATGCACAACCTGTTTCAGTTCATCAACGCGCTATACGAATACCGCTCGGTGATCCTGACCACCAACAAGGAATTTACCACTAGGGCGAGTTTTTTATCGATGACAACGTCGCCGTGCCCATCGTCGACCGCATCATCCACCATTCACATATTTTTATGCTCGGAGGGGAAAGTTATCGACTCAAATCAAAGCTAAATCAAGCATCGTAACCCTGGAAAAGTGGCTCAATTTTAATGGCCAAAACTGGCTCAATTCTGTTGGCCATTGACAAAGACGAAAAAGGCATTTGGCACTATACCGACAAGGCGCCCGACCTACGTCATCCGTAATGATTACGGCGACCTGGTACAAGTGGAAGTCGCTTTTGTCGAGCACGAGAATACTTTGAGCAATCCGGCGTTGCCGCATCGCTTTATCGTGCCTATCAAGGCGGAACTGTCAGAGCGGACAGGTTTCTTGTCTGTCTTCTTAGTTTTAGCCCTATCCTAAGCTTTGCTTTTTTAATAAATTGGTATATTGCCTACAGCTTTAATTTGCATAGGGGCTTGCTAATGGCAATGATTATATTTGATAAGCATAAGTTTGTTCGCAAATTGCAAGAGGCGGGCTTTGATCAAAAGCAAGCAGAGGGATTGACCGAAGCAATACGCGCGGCAATTGACGAATCCGAACTGGTAACTAAAAAGATTAACAGGTTAAGCTTGCGCCCATCAAAGTCGATCTGAATCTTCTCAAATGGATGATGATTGCACTCATCGCCCTTGCGATTGCCAATTTCTCCAAGCAATTTTTATAATCACTCCCTGGAAATGTCTATCGAGGACAGCCGCAAAGCCTACTACTTGTAGAAGTTATTTTGCGCATATCCTTAAGCCCGTTGCAAACGCTCCGGAATCACCGTAAAAAATTGTTTGAAATGCGGCATGAAGCTGATTGTTATCGGTATCGAGAACAAGCAATAAATCGCCGCCGCCTCGCCAGTCGACACGCCGAATAGCCATTGCGGCATCAGCAAGGTCATCAAGGCCATGACGCAGTGGTAGGAAGCCATCTTCCAATTGTCGGGCCAAATATACCCGCTCAACGCCAAGGCGAACAATGATCCATGGGTTACGAGCAAACCGAAAGCACTCGGTATTGCATAACCTATGTGATAAATCCCGCTATAAAGACAAGCCACTTTGTTACCGATAAAGTTCGGCTCGATTCCGAATAATTGCCACTCCTTAGGCAGGAAATTAAAGATGAGGAATAACGAACTCAAGGTCGCGCTAAAGTAGAACGCTTTTTTGAGTGCTTCTTTATCGGAGGAATAACTTGCCAATGCCGGCATAATCGCAAATGCCTGCAGGCTGATGTGATAAGTCGATAATTCGCTGAGGAAAAGATTTGTGCCGTAACCGCATTGATCGGCAACCGGGTAGGCAAAATATTGAATGAATTCCATCAGTGAAAAATGCAATATTGCGTAGGCTCTGGCCAATCTCACCGGCAGAGTTTCGCTCTTATCTAAAAAAGTCACGCTAGAAGCAGCCAGGCCTAACACGCCCAGACCCAAAGACATATTCGCACTAAAACACATGATCAGTCCGCCATTTAATCGGCAACACGAAGTTTATTATTAAAACCTAAATGCAATCGCTTGGTTGCCGTATCCGAAAAATATCGGCAAAACGCGTAAAATATCCATTTACGCATGAATCGCCGCCCGTAAATGGAAGGATTTTAACAGACTGACGATAATGATGCTTGAGGGAATATCGATTCGAAAAAGTCTCCAGTCCCTGATGTATCCCCACAAAACGCTCGTTCCCATGCTCTGCGCTCATCGTTATACATAAGTCAAAAATTACTGTTTTGCAATCTTAGCTAATGAGGCTTCGATACCATTTTTTGTCGCCCAACGTTCCCGACTTTCCCTCACCTAGCGTTAGGTGAGGGAAAGCCACTGATGTTCAATATCCGCAGATTTATCAAACAGCACCGTTTCCAGGTATACGACGAACTCTGTTTAGCAAGTTTACCGATACTTGTGTATAACGGCGAGTGCTCTGCGTGGGAATGCCGCTTTAGACGCTCTGCGTCGACTGCAGCGGGCAATCGGATTAAGAAACTTAGAGAATGTATCGTTGCTCTTGTCGGGATTATCGACCTCTGGGGACGCAGAGCGTCCCGGGATGCATTCCCACGCAGAGCGTAGGAACGATGAAAAAAATCAATATATCTATCAATTTTCAGCCATAGTAAATTGTTTTATTTGGCTATTTCGTGGGGATACCTCAGCTCCAGCCCCCCCTTGTAACTTTATAGGGAGACTGGAGAGGCTACATCGTCTGATGAAAAGCCGTTACTCCGAGGCGAGGTAATGAGCCGACCCCATCGGGCCTTCATAGTTTATACCTTCGCGAAAAAAAGCCAAAGGGTTCGCTGCGATGTCTCTCGCAGCCAAAAACTGTGCATAATAATTACGCGACGCGAATCCGAAAATCGGACTGTTGTATCGTTCGACGATTTGTTCGAAATCGTGGCCAACTTGATTTTGTGCACGCGACATTCCGCCGATTCCGTGATTATAAGAAGTCACCGCAGTCGGCCAATCGTTGAGTTTGTTGTAAGCATACTTTAGATAACGAGCCGCGCCATGAGCCGAGGCGATCGGATCGTGCCGCCGATCGGGTCTGTTTTTACCCGGCATAAATGTTTCGGCGGCTCCTTTCGTAAACTGCCACATGCCGACCGCGCCGGCGTGAGATTTTGCGGAAGCTTGAAATGACGACTCGACATGCGGCAAATAGGCGAAATCCTCCGGCAAATTATATTCGCGGAAAATTCTTCTAAATTGCGCATCATAACGACCGCTGATCTCCATGCCGCGTTTAAAGCGTTCTTTAATGCCGCGTTGCGAACGTAATCTTTGACTGGCCTCAGGCAAAATCTCATGCAAATTGCCTTGGCTTTGGATTCTGGCGACGATTTGTTTATCGACTTGGTTTAGCGGAGCTTTAGCTCGCAATTTCTTGTCTAAATCACTCAAGCGATTTTTCCAAAATGCTTTGCGCTGTTCGATCATCGTTTTTTGTTGGTTAGTCAAGCCTTCGCCGACATTGCCCGGTAACCTCATCACTTCATATATAACGCCCATAAAACGATCATCATGAAACGCGACTTCCGAACGATGCCATACGCCATAAGTCTTACGCCAAAAATCGACCGCTGGCTCCAATGATGGCGGTCTAGGAAATACGCCCTGTTCCTTTTGCGCGAACTTTGCGGCTATAGCCGGTTTATAGGTCCACTGAGAGCCGATAGAAACTCTTGGCGTAGTCGCCGGTTTAATTTCAACATGCCGTGAAGGAGAACTGCTGCAAGCCGGCAGCAATACCATTGCCGCGGATAATAATGAAATGACAAGAGTTTGTCGTTGCATAACCAATCACCAAAAACTATTTTTTAAAAGACAAAAGATTCGTAATTATTCAAATCCCCCTATCCTTCTCACGCAGAGCGTGGGAATGATAATTGCCGGGGGACTGAATAGTTACAAAGATTCTTCAGGAATCATTCAAGGAACCGTAACAAAAGCGTTAAGCTTTATTTAAGGATAGTAGGCGGAAATTTAAATTTCTACTCTTTTAATGGCAATCTTAGCTATTTATTTTTTCGAGAATCGGAATCAAAATATAGCGATGCTAGCCCGCTCTTTCGCCACGACACTTTATATATTTATTTCAATTACTTACGCCTCAACACAGAATGTCGCAGCGGTATCGTAGGAAATCCTTATATCCTTACCGAATCAATAATCATGCCGGCAATAATTGCCGAACTTCGAACCCAAAAATACGCACAAAATAATCTCCCCAAATGGTTTCCTCGCCCTGCGCTCATGTAATTATTCACACTCCCTATCGTTCCCACGCTCCAGCGCTCGCCGTTATACACAAGTATCGGTAAACTTGCTAAACAGAGTTCGTCGTATACCTGGAAACGGTGCTGTTTGATAAATCTGCGGATATTGAACATCAGTGGCTTTCCCAAACCTAGCGTTAGGTGAGGGACGACGAAGGCGTCGCTCCCACAAGGGGGGCGGATGCTCTGTGGGAGCGATCGCCAGATCGCGATTTCGAAGTCGGGAACGTTGGGCGACAAAAAATGGTATCGAAGCCTCATTAGCTAAGATTGCAAAACAGTAATTTTTGACTTATGTATAACGATGAGCGCTCCAGCATGGGAACGAGAATGGCCGTCGGACTGAATACTCACGCCCTCATCGTTACACATAAATTGTACGGTACGCTGCGCGTACCAAAGCCGTGCCCTGGCGGTTCGGTTAGCACATGAACATCGCGGGGCTACCATGGTACGCACAGCGTACCCTACGCGGATCACCTAGCGTTAGGTGAGGGAGACTCGAGAGTGTTAAATGACAATAAAGGGTATGTCGAAGCTCTCGAATCGCCTTGGACGGGTTGAATCACTCACCCCGAACGAAGTATTCGGTATAATAACCTGCTTTCTCATTTTTTACACCCGAGCCTCAGCATCTATGTCTTCGATTGTGCAATTCTGCCGCCGCCTTGCCGATAAAATCGACCTGCTTAACGAATGGATCGGAACGACTGTATCCTGGCTAACGTTGTTCATGGTCGTGGTAACGTTTACGATCGTCATGCTTCGTTATGCGTTTAATTACAATTCGATCGCCATGCAGGAGTCGGTTTCCTATATGCATGCGCTGGTGTTTATGTTGGGTGCGGCCTACACCTTGAAAACCGGCGCCCATGTCCGGGTCGATATTTTTTATCAACGCCTTGGCAAATCGGCCCGTGCCTGGATCGATTGCTGCGGCGTTGTATTGTTATTACTGCCGGTTTCAGGATTTATTCTTTACAGTAGCTGGGATTATGTCGCCGAATCTTGGAAAATCTTCGAAAGCTCGAGTAATTCCGGCGGCCTTCCCGGCGTATTCTTGATCAAAAGCACTATTCCATTGACCGCTTGCCTATTAATCCTGCAAGGTATTTCCATGTTCCTCGCTAACTTAATGATTGTCTTGGGTCTCGATCTCTCGAATGAGCCCGGCTCAATAGAGGCCCATGAAAATGGATAATATGATGGCTCTATGGATGTTTGCCGCGGTTTTTGTCGTGCTATTAAGCGGTTTTCCGGTCGCCTTTGCATTGAGCGGCACCGCGCTGGCATTCGCGGGACTGGGTTTGTTGCTGGGCAATTTCGACATGGCATTTTTAAACGCATTGCCGAACCGTCTGTACGGCATCATCGGTAATGAAACGCTGATCGCGGTACCGCTTTTCGTGTTCATGGGCGTCATGCTCGAACGGTCGCGCATTGCCGAAAGCCTTTTAGAAGCAATGACTAATTTGTTCGGCACCCTGCGCGGCGGCCTTGGCATCGCGGTAACTTTGGTCGGCATGTTGATGGCGGCAAGCACCGGCATCGTGGGCGCTACTGTAGTCACGATGGGCCTGTTGTCGCTACCGACCATGCTGCGCAAGAATTACGATCCGGCCGTGGCCTGCGGCACGATTTGCGCTTCCGGCACATTGGGTCAAATTATTCCGCCGTCTATCGTACTGGTTTTGCTCGGCGATATCATTTCCACCGCCTATCAGCAAGCTCAACTCGACATGGGGGTATTTGCTCCGGAATCGATTTCGGTCGGCGACTTATTTGCCGGCGCGTTACTGCCGGGACTCGGCCTAGTCGCACTATATTTAATCTATATTGCCTTGCTGGCCTGGCTGCGTCCGAATTTGATGCCGGCCGCGGAACAAAACGCCCGGCTCGAGTCGGGCTTTTATCGGAGCCTGTTGTTTAGCCTGGCGCCGCCGTTAGTATTGATTCTCTCGGTACTCGGTTCAATCATAGGCGGTTTGGCTACGCCAACCGAAGCGGCATCGGTCGGCGCTTTCGGGGCCATTATTCTGGCTATCGCAAAAAGCGAATTGAATTTAGCCACATTGCAGGAAGTCATGCGCAGCACTACGCAAACCACGAGCATGGTATTTCTAATCCTGATCGGCGCGGCCTTGTTTTCGTTGGTATTTCGAGGGTTTGAAGGCGATGAACTGATCGTTAACCTGCTCTCGGACTTACCGGGCGGCCAATTCGGCGCCGTATTCAGCGTGATGCTGGTGATGTTTTTTCTTGGCTTCGTATTGGATTTTATCGAAATCACCTTCGTCGTGGTGCCGATCGTCGGCCCGATACTGTTGGCGATGGATATCGACCCGGTGTGGCTCGGCATCATGATCGCGCTAAATCTGCAAACGTCGTTTTTGACGCCGCCATTCGGTTTCGCGTTATTTTATCTGCGCGGAGTGGCTCCGTCCGAGGTTTCGACCGGTCAAATCTATAAAGGCGTGATGCCTTTTATCGCAATTCAGCTTATCATGTTGGCCGTTTTGGCTTATTGGCCGCAGCTGGCCACTTGGCTTCCTACTCAGATTTACAACAATGCACTATGAATTATTCCAAACTTTTAATCGCTCCCTTTATCGCATTATTGATCACTGCCTGCGGACAAACCGGACCGCTTTATTTGCCGGACGGGCCGGCGCCTATCCATGTCCCGAAAGAGCAACCGACCGATATTGAAACTGAAGAAGACTGACAACATGGATTTTTTTAATTATAAAAGCGGCGAATTGTTCGCTGAAGACTGTCCGGTACGGGAAATCGCCGCTACTCATGGAACCCCGTGCTACATTTATTCACGCGCCACGTTGGAACGACATTGGCATGCTTTCGACCGTCCCTTCGGCGACAAGCCGCATTTGATCTGTTATGCCGTCAAGGCCAATTCCAATCTGGCGGTGCTGAATATTTTGGCTCGATTAGGATCGGGTTTCGATATCGTTTCGGCCGGCGAACTCGAACGCGTCTTAGCCGCAGGGGGCGATCCGAAAAAAACTGTGTTTTCAGGCGTTGGTAAACGCAGCGATGAAATCCTAAGTGCGCTGAAGACCGGTATCCGTTGTTTCAATATCGAGGTCGGCGGAGAGCTGGATAGAATCAATGAACTGGCAGGCCGACTCGGCGTTAAAGCCCCGGTTTCGTTCCGTGTCAACCCGGACGTCGATGCGAAAACCCATCCTTACATCTCAACCGGCTTGAAAGAAAACAAATTCGGCATTGCGATTGAACAAGCCTTGCTTGAGTATCAACGGGCTGCGGCTATGCCGAATATCGATGTCATCGGCATCGACTGCCATATCGGTTCGCAATTGACCGACACGACGCCCTTTCTGGACGCATTGAGCCGGATACTTGATCTTGTCGTCGACCTAAAAAAAATGGGAATTACCCTGCACCATCTGGATCTCGGCGGCGGTCTCGGCATCCGTTATCGCGACGAACAACCGCCGGAACCGGCCGATTATGTTGAAGCCTTACTCGATCGCTTAAATCAATCTGAGCTGACTAATGATATTGAAATCCTGCTTGAACCTGGCCGGGCCATCGCCGGTAATGCTGGCATTCTAGTCACGCAAGTCGAATATCTTAAAACCACGGTCGACAAAAATTTTGCCATTGTCGACGCGGCGATGAACGATTTAATCCGCCCTTCGCTCTACAGCGCTTGGCAGGAAATCATTCCGATTCAAAGCCAAAGTTCGGCGGATGAAAATCATTGGGATATCGTCGGCCCGGTCTGCGAAACCGGGGATTTTCTCGGCAAAGACCGCAAATTGAGACTCTCGCCCGGCGACTTGCTGGCGGTGCGATCTTCCGGCGCCTATGGCTTTACGATGAGTTCCAACTATAATTCAAGACCGCGCGCCGCCGAAGTCATGGTCGATGGCGGCGATTGCCACCTGATTCGCGAGCGGGAACCCCTTACGCATTTATGGACTGGCGAACAATTACTGCCTTAACCGGAAAATAACACCCATGATCGAATTCACCAAAATGCATGGACTCGGTAACGACTTTGTCGTGATCGATGCCATCAATCAAAGCATTTCATTACAGGCCGAACAAATCCGCACCTGGTCGGACCGGCATTTCGGCATCGGCTTCGATCAATTATTATTGGTCGAAAACCCGGTTAGTCCGGATGCTGATTTCAAATACCGTATCTTCAACGCTGACGGCAGCGAGGTTGCACAATGCGGCAACGGGGCGCGCTGCTTTGCGAAATTCGTCCTCGAAAAACAATTGACCCATAAAGACGAAATCCGTGTCGATACCAATGCCGGACAATTATTGCTGAAGCTTAACGCGGACGGCATGATCACGGTCAACATGGGCATCCCTAAACACAAGCCTGAAGAAATCCCGCTAAAGACACAGCATGAAGCGAAGTTTTACAGCGTCATCGCCAATAATATCGAAAGAGGTTTTGGCGCGGTTTCGCTAGGCAACCCGCATGCCGTGCTTCAGGTTCACGACATCAAGCATGCGCCGGTCAATGAGTTAGGACCTTTACTGGAAAGCCATCCCGATTTTCCCGAACGCGCCAATATCGGTTTTATGCAAGTCATCGACCGCGGCCATATTAAGCTTCGCGTTTATGAGCGAGGAGCTGCGGAAACACTCGCCTGCGGCAGCGGCGCTTGCGCCGCCGCGATCATCGGCATCGAACAAAATTTACTCGACCATAAAGTCATCGTCGAATTGCCCGGCGGATCATTAACAATAAATTGGCCGGGGAGAGGACAACCGGTATTGATGACGGGACCCGCCGTTTCGGTTTTCGAGGGACGTATCTTATGATGAAAAAACAAGCATTCAACACACTGACAGACAAACAAGTTGAAGCCTATTTGCAGGCTAACCCCGAGTTCTTCAACGATCACCTTAATCTTCTGGAAAGCATGACGATACCGCATCCGAGCGGCGATGCGATTTCGTTGATATCCAAACAACTGGAAATTTTCAGAGTCAAGCATCAGGAATTGGAAAGTCAATTAACCGCGCTGATTGAAATCGCCCGCGACAATGACACGTCGTTTAATCGCATGCATAAACTGACCTTGGCATTGCTCGACGCCGCGACGCTCGACGAAGCCGTCGCGAATCTCGAACATGTGTTCGTCGACTTTTTCATGACCGATTTCGTGGCCGTGCGTATTATTTCCGAATATGAGCAAACGCCGATTGCCAATTTATTTATCGCGCCTAACGACCCCAACCTTCAGCACTTCGCACCTATTCTGAGCAGCAGCCAGCCGAAATGCGGACGCCCCACTCTCGCACAAGCCAGAGTCTTGTTCGGCGATGAGGCATCGGAGGTTAAGTCCTGCGCGATCATTCCCATGTCGTTCACCCAACTCGAAGGCATTGTTGCGATCGGCAGCCGCGAAGACAACCGCTTCCATTACAGCATGGGTAATTTATTTTTGACCCAAATGAGCGAAATTATTGCCACACGGTTGATTTCGTTGCTTCACCAATCGGAACATGACTGAAGACGCGCTGACTCAGTTAACTAGCTTTTTAAGCTACTTGCAAGCGGAGAAACGCTTGTCCGACCATACCGTCGAAGGCTACCGACACGACTTGGAAAGACTGCGCGATTTTTGTGTCGAACACGACATTGAAGAATGGTCGGCAATTCACACTAGCGATATTCGCACCCATATCGCCTCGAGGCACCGGCGAGGACTCGGTAGCAAAAGCCTACAACGCGAATTATCCGCGATACGCAGTTTGTTCAGATATTTGCTAAAAAAAAACCTTGCCACGCTAAACCCGGCCCAGGCGGTCAAAGCGCCCAAGCAGGATAGAAAACTCCCCAGCGTACTCGATGTCGATCAAGTCACAGGTTTCCTTGAAGCCGATACCGATTCTTGGCTGGAAATCAGAGATCAAGCGATTTTCGAATTATTTTATTCCTGCGGCCTGCGTCTTAGCGAATTAACCTCGCTCAATCTAGTCGATATCGATTTAGCCGATTGCAGTTTAATCGTGCAATCGGGAAAAGGCGGAAAATCCAGACTATTACCGATTGGCAGTAAAGCCGTCGAGGCATTGAAAAACTGGTTGCCATTACGCACCGATTTTAATCGCGGCGATGAGCCTGCGCTGTTTTTATCGGCCAGAGGCAGCCGACTCGCACAACGTAGCGTACAACAAAGATTCGAAAACTGGTGTCGAAAGAAAGGGATCGCCGAACATATTCATCCGCATATGCTGAGACACTCCTTTGCCAGTCATTTACTCGAATCCAGCGGCGACCTTAGAGCCGTTCAGGAATTACTCGGCCACAGCACGATCGGCACAACGCAAATTTATACCCATCTTAATTTCCAACATCTTGCCGAAGTTTACGATCAGGCACATCCTCGCGCTAAAAAAAGAACGCCTTGATCCGGATTTTGTTAGCGAGCCAACGGCTATAAAACCTGTTATTATTAGAGCAATTTTTAAAAAATGCTGATCACTAAGGATACCGGAAATGTCTGAAAACGATTTACCACAGAACACACCATATAAAGGGATCCTCTGGACGCTTGGTGTCATCGGATCCGCGATTTTAGTTTTAATGCTAATTCTCTCAACCTGGTGGAGTCAGGAACCCGATCCGTTCAATGTTTATGACGAAGCGATAGAACGCTCCAAGGTAGATGACACGTCCGATATTCCCGTCGGCTATGTTTACGCCAACACCTTGGCGCATATCGCCGAAGTTTTGCTACATAAACCCGGTGGCTATATCACTAACGACGCTGCGCCTCCGGGCATATTCATGGATAACATGCCTAGCTGGGAATTGGGGGCCTTGGTCATCTTGCGCGACGCCACGACCGCATTACGCAATCATTTCGCGCGTGATCAGTCGCAATCAGCCGAAGACCCCGACCTCGCGATTGCTGAGCCCTATTTTTACTACGAGCGTAATTCCTGGGCGCTTCCTTCGACCGAAGCGGAATATCAAAAAGGCATCGATGCTTTGCACAACTATATGATCCGTCTTCAAAAACCGACCGGCGAAAAGCGAGCAAGATTTTATTCCCGAGCCGACAATCTTTGGCAGTATGTCGAGATCGTAATTAAGCGTCTAGGAGGTCTATCGACACGCCTATCCGCCAGCAGTGAGCATACTTATATTCGCGAAATGACCGTACAGATCACCGAAGATTCGAAAGTATCAAGACTCAAAAGGGAACATGCCACAACCGAACCATTAACCCGAACAAGTTGGCTAGAGGTCGACGATATCTTTTGGGAAGCACGCGGTGCGTCCTGGGCTCTTTTGCATATTCTTAAAGCGATCGAACACGATTTTAGAGCCATTCTGATCGACAAACGAGCAATGAATACCGTTGACATTATGATCCGAGCATTGGAAAACTCACTACAACCAATTATGAGCCCGATGATTCTCAACGGCAGTGGTTTCGGTCTGTTTGCGAATTATTCATTGACGATGGCTAATTATATCGCTCGGGCCAATGCCGCCGCATTGGATTTACGAGACATCATGAACCGCGGGTAAAAAACATGAAGGAACAACTCAACGAAAACCTCAAAAAACCGAACACCTGGAAAAGAATCGCCTTTATGTTGGTATTCGCAGTCATTGCGGGATTAGTCAGGGTATTGTTGTGGGCGGTGATATTGCTGCAAATCGCATCCACGCTGCTGACCGGCTTGGCCAATAAGAACATTCTCGATCTTGGGAAAAAGCTGGCAGCCTATCTGTATCATATCGTACTGTTCTTGACCTTCAACACCGATCGAATGCCCTTCCCTTTCGCCGACTGGAATGAGACCGAAACCTTGGATTTACCGTCTCACCGAGAAGACCAAGACTGACTCGCATCAACGACCATGGAAGCCGCTCGTAAAATCATCCACATCGATATGGATGCATTTTTTGCCGCGGTCGAGCAACGCGATTTTCCGCAATACCGCAATAAACCTTTGATCGTCGGCGGTCCGCCGGGGTCTCGAGGAGTGGTTTCAACCTGCAGTTATGAAGCCCGTCAATTCGGCATCCATTCGGCGATGCCATCGTCAAC
This sequence comes from Methylotuvimicrobium sp., assembly GCF_050611805.1. NCBI lineage: Bacteria > Pseudomonadati > Pseudomonadota > Gammaproteobacteria > Methylococcales > Methylococcaceae > Methylotuvimicrobium > Methylotuvimicrobium sp. Next base: position 4,546 of record NZ_JBNGHF010000032.1, on the reverse strand, counting down.
GGCACATCGTCTCTGTCCTCATGCAATCTTCGTCAAACCCCGTTTCGAAGCATACCGAGAAGCGTCAAACAGCATCCGCAAAATCTTTGCCGACTATACCGACTTGTTCGAACCCTTATCGCTCGACGAAGCCTATCTTGACGTTAGCCAATGCAATCGCTGCAAAGGCTCTGCGACACTCATTGCGAAAGACATCAAGGCAAAAATCAAACAACAGACCGGACTGACCGCTTCCGCCGGCGTTTCCTATAACAAATTTCTGGCAAAAATAGCCTCCGATCTCGATAAACCGGACGGCTTGTATTTAATCACGCCCGACAACGGCCCAGGGTTTATCGAAACCCTGCCTATTGGAAAATTTCACGGCATCGGCAAGGCCACCGAGAAAAAAATGCATGAGCTAGGCATTTTTACCGGCGCCGATTTAAAAACGATACCCCTCACCTCTTTGCAAGATTATTTCGGTAAAGCCGGCTTGCATTATTACCATATTTGCCGAGGCATCGATAATCGCCCGGTCAATCACCAACGAATCACTAAATCGATCGGTGTTGAAGTCACTTTTCAAGAAGATCTCGATAACCGGGAGACTCTATTGATACAGTTGCAAAGTCTGCTGAACAAAGCGCTCGGCAAGGCGAAAGAGAAAAAACTGGCGGCGTATACCCTAACGATAAAAATAAAATATAGCGATTTTGTGCAAATCACGCGTAGCCGAACGCTTTCGAAAGCGATCACCGAAAACTTAAATGCTCTACCGCTGTTGGAGGACTTATTGAAAACAACACCAACCGACCGACGTAAGGTCCGCCTACTGGGTGTCGCCTTGTCATCGCTCGCCTCGCCCAACTGCAACCGACAAATCGATTTGTTCGAACAATTTCACTAATTTAAAATTTTAACGATACGCACCCCACAGCTCATTAAGGATTTGGTCGTAAATAACTCCCCTATTTTAGTAGCGTAGGTCGGGTTAGCTCTAGCGTAACCCGACATTTTGTCCATCGTTTTGTCGGGTTACGGCTCCGCCTAACCCGACCTACTCGGCTCATTAAGCCGTTCATTCGGATTCGGCTTCGAACAACTCTTTCAAATAACGGTACAGCTCCCGCGAGGATTTTGGCGGCCGCGCTTCTGCCGCTTCTTTCTGAGCACTGCGCATTAATTGCCTTAACAATTGCCGGTCGGTTTGCGGATATTCGTCGATCAATTCGGTCAAGGCATCTTGACCTTCTGAAATCAATCGATCGCGCCAACGCTCGACTTTATGATGCTCCCTCGCCGCATGTGCACTCTGGTTTTTAATCCGAGCTAATTTTTCTAAAATCGGCTCGACATCCAGCTTTCTAAGCAACCCGCAAATAAATTTCAACTGCCTTTTTCTGGCACCTTTCGGCGGCATCCCAACCGTGCCGATAACGGCCTTGTGCAATTCCTCCGGCAATTCCAAAGCGCTCAATTGCGCCGTCGATAACCCGACTAATTCTTCCCCCAGGTCAAACAACACGGCAATATCGCGTTTGATCTGGGATTTGTTAGGCCTCACCGCATAGTATTCGACTTCATCGTCGAACTCTTCGTATTCCTGATATTCTTCAATCATTTCAAACCATGGCTATTAAAAATAATACAAATAGTACAACGAATCCCAGCGGTAACAATACCGCTTTCCAATCCGTTTCGGCATTTTTACTGCGTTCTAGGGATGCTTTGACACCTGGCCCCATCCAAAATAGCACCAGCAGCACTAATGCTCCCAGTATCAAGCTTTCTGTCGTCGACAAGTTTTCCATATTGACCTCTTTTTATTTTTTGATAGCAGTTAACAGTCAGCGGTAAGTAGATCTCATTTATTGTTACTGCTCACTATTCACTATTTACTAATCATTGCCGACCGTTAACTACAATTCCAAGTGCCGTCTTCCAAATCATGGTTTTCCGCTCCAACGACATCGCCGCATAGGCTGGACTTGTTGAAGGTACGCGCTGATATTCAAGATAATTGAAACGGCTATTCAATATCGGCAACACATGCTTACGATATAAGCTCTCCGCCGCGCCACCGTTAAACAATACTCGCTTTATATCCCGATGTTGCTCAAAAAAACGATTAAAGTCGTTTATTTTTATCGAACCGACATCGATGTTTGCATCCGCACTGCCGGGCCGATAACAGGTCTGCAAGACATCCCACACTGCAAGATGATGTTCGATTAAAATGCGGCTGCGCTTTCGATAATCCAATTCCGGCCCGGCGCCGAACAATTGTCTCATGATTGGCCAAAACGCATTCCGAGGATGTCCGTAATATTCGCCTTTCGACAACGATGCGACACTAGGCATTGACCCTAAAATCAACACTTCCGCCGATTTCTCGGCTATCGGTGGAAAACCGTCAACTATCATGCAAACCTTGTCAGTCGTAAAAAACAAACCGTCATTTTCGGGATTCCCGCTAATCTGCGATAATGATCGATTTTATACGAGATCCAGCGCCCATGTGGTTTAAAAATCTATCCGTTTACCGTTTTACAGAAGACTTTACTTTAACGCCGGCCGAATTCGAAGAAAAACTCGAACAAATGCCATTTCGCCCTTGCGCGGCTCAACAAGAAATGAGCTTCGGCTGGACTGCTCCGCTCGGCAGAAACTCTGAGCAACGGGTTCACTCCACCAACGGCTTCATGATGATATGCGCAAAAGTTGAAGAAAAAGTGTTGCCCGCCGCCGTGATTAATGAAATGGTCCTGGAAAAGATTCAAGAAGCCGAGGACCGCGAAAACCGAAAGCTTAGTAAAAAAGAACGCACCGCGATCAAGGAAGAAATCTGTTTCGAACTGCTACCGCGAGCCTTTACGTTTTCGCGTAAGACGTATGCTTATATCGACCCCAAAAACGGCTGGCTGATCGTCGACTCGCCATCGGCTAAAAAAGCCGAAGATTTAATCAGCAATCTACGAAAATGCCTGGGCTCGCTACCGGTTGTGCCGCCGATAACTCAGGAGAAACCTGTCGCAGTCATGACGCGCTGGCTGATGACGCAAGACACGCCGGGCGATATTACGATCGAAGACGAATGCGAATTACGCTCGCCCGGCGATGAAGGCGGCATTGTACGTTGCAAACGCCACGATTTAAGTCTGCCCGAGATCAAAAACCATCTCGATACCGGCAAGCAAGTCATTAAACTAGCCATCAACTGGGCGGATAGAATTGCTTGCATCGTGGACGAAAACTTGAGTATAAAACGCTTGAAGTTTTTAGATTTGGTTCAAGACCAGGTAGCCGATATCGAAATCCAAGACGAAGCCGAACAATTCGATGCCGATTTTTCGATTATGTCGCTGGAACTCTCGACCTTCCTACCGCGTCTTATAGAATTATTTGGCGGCGAGCATAAATCATGATTATTCAAAAAGCAAAACTTGCGGTTATTGCGCTAATCTTCGCTTCAAGTAGCGGTATACACGCCGCCGAATTCGACCTACCAATAACTCCTGGCGACAGCCTAATCGGCGATCGCCTGGAAGGGACCGATAAACATCCCCAACCGCACTTTTATACCGTCGCTGCCGAGGAAGACACGCTGTTAGACATAGCCAGGCGCTTCTACATCGGTCAAAATGAAATTTTATTGGCCAACCCCGCCGTCGACCGCTGGCTACCCAAGGAGGGGACCCAAGTTAAGATACCTAATAGTCGCCTGTTACCCAATGCGCCTCGAAAAGGAATCGTGATTAACTTGCCTGAATACCGAATGTATTACTACCCGCCAAACAAGAGCCGCGTCGTCACGTATCCGATCAGCATCGGCAGAATTGACTGGAAAACGCCGCTCGGTAAAACCAGAATTTCCGCCAAAACAAGAAATCCGACCTGGACTCCGCCGGAATCCATCAAAAGAGAGCACGCCGCGCGAGGCGATATTTTACCGAATGTCGTCCCGGCCGGCCCTGACAATCCGCTAGGTCTCTATGCAATGCGACTCGCCATACCGGGTTATCTAATTCATAGCACCAACAAACCTTTTGGAGTCGGTATGAGCGTAACCCATGGCTGTATTCGGATGTTGCCGGAAAATATCGAGCAATTATTTCCAAACGTCCCGGTCGGCACCGATGTCCACATCGTCAACCAACCGACAAAAGTCGGCTGGCTCGATGACTCGCTCTATATCCAGGTCTATCCGAATTTGGAAAAAACCGAAATCAGCTATGAAGACCGGCTGGAGCAGGCGCTGGAATTGATTATTCGCGCGAATAACAACCAACTTCCTGTCATCGAAGGCGCCGCGCTTAGAAAAGCGCTCGAAGAAAAAAACGGTCGCCCCGTTATGATTTATAAAAAACCGGCGCCCAAAACAACTTCGCATTCTGCCAAGGCAGCGCTCTAAGAATTCTGTTATACCCCAAGCCTCGCAGGACGAGGTTTGTAACCCATACGCGTCAAGTTAAAAACAACCAACCTGCATCCCGCTCTTTCCCAAGCTCCAGCTCTCGCCGTTATACACAAGTATCGGTAAACTTGCTAAACAGAGGTCATCGTA
>NZ_JBNGHF010000031.1:0-53115 GCF_050611805.1 Methylotuvimicrobium sp. | reverse complement strand
GCCATCCATGGCAATCAGATTCCGCCGTCAAGCCTACATGGACGTATTCACGGCGACCTGTCAAGCGAGTTACCGAACCCTCAACAAAGCGCATAGTTCCAGGACGTTATTTATCACGAAATCCTAAGGTTAGTAGGGTTTTAAAATGATTTGATTGCTCGCATCGTCGAACGTCATTTGGAAGCGTCCTAAAAAGCTCATACCCAGCAAGCCGTTCGATTGTAATTTATCGTCTGCAATGAAACTCACATCTACGTTATCGGCTTGAGCTTTGCCGATAACGACCGATTTAAGCTTGCCTTGCATAATTTCGACTCTGCCGTTCGCAGTTTCGCTGTACCCGGGTTGTAAGTTCCTGTCGGTAAAACCCAATGCGGATTGAAGCGAGGCCGGTAACACTAAAGTGGTCGCGCCGGTATCGATCAGCATATTGGCTTTCAGTTTGGTGCCGTAAGGCCCCGATAATTCGGCCTTTACCAAATGATGCGAACCGCTACGAGTCGTTTTGATGGCATAACTGGCGTCGGCCTTGGGTTTTTCAACAACTGCAGGAGGCGGCGTGTTGTCATAGCGCTTGATGCTGGTGATGATGATTTTTTCTATATCTCCTTGTTTGTTAGATAATTGAACAAAGTTATAATCACTTAGCAGTCGTTTTAATTGTTGATCCGGTGTGCCGCTAAGACGAAGGGGAGGGCCGTCTTGGACTAAGTGTAAATTCTTTATTGTTATGTCCTGTGCATTAATGAGTTGTTCGAGTTGAGTTTTAAGGCTATCGGCTTGTGCGATGCCGGTCGTTAACATCAACGCTAACAGGGTGGCAATGATCGAGTTTTTTCCGGACATAAAGTGCCGCCAGTAAGGTGCTAAAAAAATTTGAGCCTAAAAGCCGCGTCCGGGTTCCTAAATAACCAATTTTAATAAGACAAGTGTTGACAGGCGCGGTAAAACAACGTTGGATTGTAAGGGTTCGTCTCAAAAAAATCATTAAGTCGCTTTTTATGCCCTATCAAAAAGCGTCGATGTCATAAACCATTAATAACTAAAACAAGGCAAACATCGATGAATACAGGACAGTTGATTACTTATTTCACCCCGGTTTTCGGTTTATTAGCGCTATTTTTTATCATTAAACGTTCGGCATGGGTTAACAAACAGGATGCCGGTAATGAACGAATGACACGGATCGCAGGCTTCATCGAAGATGGCGCCATGGCCTTTCTCAAGGCGGAATACCGGGTTTTATCTATTTTTGTTGTTCTAGTCGCTATTTTGTTGGGTTGGATGGGCTCTTTGTCTGACGATTCATCTTGGATGATTGCATTATCATTCATATTAGGCGCGTTTTGTTCCGGATTTGCCGGTTTTTTAGGCATGCGTATTGCCACTAAAGCTAATGTCAGAACGACGCAAGCGGCCAGAACGAATATCGGTAGCGCATTGCGGGTGGCCTTTGCCGGCGGTTCGGTGATGGGCATGTGCGTTGTCGGCCTCGGCGTGTTGGGACTCAGTTTGCTGCTAATTGTATTTTCTTCATTGGGATGGGAAATGGGCCGCATCGTCACGGTGATAACCGGCTTTTCGTTCGGTGCGTCTTCGATTGCTTTGTTTGCCAGGGTCGGCGGCGGCATATACACCAAAGCGGCCGATGTCGGCGCGGACTTGGTCGGAAAGGTCGAAGCCGGGATTCCCGAGGATCATCCGCTGAATCCGGCGACGATCGCCGATAATGTCGGCGATAATGTCGGTGATGTTGCCGGAATGGGTGCCGATCTTTTCGAATCCTATGTCGGCTCGATTATCGGCACCATGGTGCTGGGCGCGGTATTGATCGGAACAGCCGGATTTGAAGTAGACAACGAATTCGGCGGATTAAATGCCGTTTTGTTGCCTTTGGTGCTAGCCGCTGTGGGTATCGTGACATCGATCATTGGGACATGGTTCGTGTGCATCAAAGAGGGCGGCAATCCGCAAAAGGCCTTGAATCGAGGCGAACTGGTCTCGGCAGTATTCATGCTTTTGGTAACTTATGGAATTACTCAATGGATGTTACCGGAATCCTGGCAAACCGGTTCAGGTGTTTATACGTCGATGGGCGTGTTCATAGCTATTATTATCGGATTGGTTTCAGGGCTGGCGATAGGCGCGATTACCGAATTTTATACCGGAACCGGAACCCGCCCGGTGAGAGGCATCGTCGAGCAATCGCTGACCGGGTCGGCAACTAATATTATTGCCGGAGTCGGAGTAGGCATGCAGTCGACTGCAGTGCCGATTATTATTATTGCCGCCGCTATTATCGGTGCTTATGAATTCGCAGGTCTATACGGCATTGCCATAGCAGCGGTGGGGATGTTGTCCAATACCGGTATTCAATTGGCGGTCGATGCTTATGGGCCCATCTCCGATAATGCCGGCGGTATCGCCGAAATGGCGGCCTTACCGAAAGACGTGCGGGAACGGACCGATAAGCTTGACGCCGTCGGTAATACTACCGCGGCAATCGGTAAGGGATTTGCAATCGGTTCGGCCGCACTGACCGCGCTCGCGTTGTTTGCCGCCTTCATGACCACCGCCAACATTTCCAGTATCGATATTTCCAAACCGTATGTCATGGGCGGTTTATTTTTGGGCGGCATGTTGCCGTTTCTATTTTCATCGCTGGCGATGGCGGCTGTCGGAAGGGCGGCGATGGATATGATTCAAGAAGTGAGGCGACAGTTTGCTTCTATCCCCGAGTTGAAGGCGGCGCTCGAAGTCATGCGTCACAACGAAGGGAAGGAACTGGATCAATGGAGCGAGGCCGATCAGTTGGTTTTCAATAATGCGGACGGCAAAGCGGAATACAGTCAATGCGTCGCTATTTCAACACGGGCTTCACTCCGGGAAATGGTGTTTCCCGGATTGCTGGCCGTCGTTTCTCCTGTAGCGGTGGGTTTTGGCGGTGGCGCTGAAATGTTGGGCGGCTTATTAGCCGGCGTTACGGTGAGCGGGGTGTTGATGGCGATTTTTCAATCCAATGCCGGCGGTGCTTGGGACAATGCCAAGAAAATGATCGAAGCTGGTGTGGAAATTCAAGGGCATACCTATCATAAAGGCTCGGAGCCCCATAAAGCGGCGGTAGTCGGCGACACGGTCGGCGACCCGTTCAAAGATACTTCGGGGCCTTCGCTGAATATCCTGTTGAAATTGATGTCTGTGGTGGCATTGGTAATTGCGCCGATGTTGTGATGGGTCTACTCGTATCCGATCGAAAAAACGTTTAATTTCCAGGAGGCGCGGGATGTGTTTTGCGAAGATGTTGACAGCAGGACAGAGTTTTGTCCATGTGAAATTTGCATCCACGCCGTCCCTGGCGATCAGGCTGCCGGAATGTGGGTTTACCCTGCATAAATTGCCTGAGTAATTAATCGTAGCTAGTGGGATATGGAATTTAGGACTTGGGTGAACGGCGGTCCTCGATAGTCACACCACATACTTTAAACGAAGTCGCAGGGTTTTTCAGTATGAAAGAAGTAATCGGACCTGTGTGGGCCAGTCTGCTAAATGTGCCGCAGGCATCCCGTAAAAAAGCGATTGTGTTCACCCTTAGCGTGGACTACACTCTAGTTTTTTAGCCGAGCGGGTCGACGATGTACGCAACCAATGTCAGAAATTTAAAACGTAATCCTTCGGAGGCCCTTAGACATGCCGAAAAAGAACCGGTATTGATCTTAAAAGGCAATCAACCAAATGCCCTGCTGTTAAATTTAAAAAGCTCGCTGGGTGAGTTGAGCGACCAACTCAAACCCGCCTTGGCAGCCAGTTTATTTAAAGACCGGGTGATATCATTGGGTGCGGCTGCGCAAATCAGCGGCTTAAGCCTATCTGAATTTATCGACCACTTGACCCAGTTGGATATCGATGTTGTCGTGGCCGACAAACAAACAGCCAAGGAATTGGAAACATTGGATTCATGGCTATCGTCATAGCCGATGCCGGACCGCTAATAGCGCTGGCTAAAATAAAACACCTTCAATTGCTGCCCGCGCTATTTGGCAAGGTTGTGATTACCCAAGCCGTTGCCGATGAATGTATGCGAAGTCAATCCGCCGATGCTCTCTTAATCGAACAGGCTTTGATTTCGGAGTGGTTGAAATGTGTGGACAATCCGGATTTTAAACTCCCTTTATCGAGAAGCTTGGGATTGGGCGAGCAATCCAGCATTGAGTATGCCTTGCAAACAAACGGTAATGCCATGTTGATCTTGGATGATGCATTGGCACGAAAACAAGCCTTGCGCAAGCAATTGCCGATAGTCGGCACGGCTGGACTATTGTTTGCCGCGCAACGAAAGGCCTTGATTTCCGATCCCGAGACTTTAGTCGCTGAGCTTAGACAGAAGGGTTATCGAATTTCAGACGATGTGATTGCCCAATTGAAAAAGGGTTGAACTACCCAGTTCCAGCGCTTAGAAAACCGATTTCGCCGGCGTACGTCCGGCAAACTAACGGTAACGCCTTGTTGATATTGGATGATGCATTGGCACGAAGTATATAAAAGACCGTTCGACTTATGACAGAGATGAGGCGAATAGTCTATTGGTAGGCTCAAGCGCTTTTTAAAGTTAGACTTCTAATTTCATAACGGCCTGCTTGACCGGCTCGGCCAGACCGTTCCCGTCTTTGCGGCAATAATCGATGATTTCGCGGCGCATCCGGGGTTCCCAGGCGCGTATTAGATGATTTTTGATGCTCTCGACGGCGGCCTCCTTATCAGGATCCGCATTGAAGAATTCGCCGATCGCGTTGGCCATTTTGATGAGTTTTTCTATCTGCATTATTGTCTGCCTCTGTACGCGACAAAATTTCTTAAAGGATATGATTAATAGGAATTATCGGCTTCCAATTACAACCAAGTTGAAGTAAAAAAGCTTTAGCACCCCTTTCCAACGTCCGATTTTTTTCGTGCTTCCCTTGACTCCGTTAGAGAGTTGATTTCAAACCAAATCGGTTTCTCGGTGGATCAGCCGATGCGAATGACTGTAAACGACATGCCTGTCTTCTCGGGCGAAGCCGACCAACGTCAGTCCCGTTTCTTCGGCTAACCGTATCGCAAGTCCGGTCGGCGCGGAAATCGCGGCCAACAAGCCAATGCCGGCCACGGCCGTTTTTTGGACCATTTCATAACTGGCTCGGCTCGTGACGATCACAAAACCGTCGGCCGGTTTTCGTCCTATCCTCAATAATGCCCCAATTAGTTTATCCAAGGCATTGTGCCGCCCGACATCCTCACGTATGGTTTGAATGCCCCGGCCAGGCAAGACCCACGCGGCCGCATGCACCGCGCCGGTCAATCGGTTGAGTTGTTGATGCTGTGTCAATTCGTCCAATGCCGATAACAATTCGGCAGACGTTACCGAAGCACCGCCCGATACCGGTGCGGGGTGACGGACGGCTTGTTGCAAGGTGCTAGCCCCGCACAAGCCGCAACCTGTCCGCCCGGTCAAGTTGCGGCCTTTATCGGCCATACCTTGCCTTCGCTGTTCGGGGATTTTAAGACGCACTTCGATGCCGTCCTTGCGGTTATAGACTCGTGTGCTCAGAATCTCTGCTGGGTGATCGACAATGCCTTCGGTGATGCTGAAGCCGAGCGCGAATTCTTCCAAATTAGTCGGCGTCGCCAGCATCACGACATGCGGCACGCCGTTATAGACCAGCGACACCGGTACTTCTTCGGCGATGTAATCCTGCTGAATGGTTGCACGCCCGTCCTCCCAGCGCTCGACCGGGCTTTGCCGATAACTCGGCCAGCCCAGTTCCCACGCAGATGATTCGGGCGTCGCAAGGTCAAGCATGATGTGTGCCTTGCTCCAACAGATCCAATTGTTGCTTCGAAAAGTCGCTGTACTGTTTTTGCCACTCCGAAGGCTGCGTGACTTTCGATACTTGCACTGCGGTGACTTTGTATTCCGGACAATTGGTCGCCCAGTCGGAATTGTCGGTCGTGATCACGTTCGCGCCAGATTCCGGGAAATGGAAAGTCGTATAGACGACGCCCGGCTGCACGCGTTCGCTGATCAATGCGCGCAATACCGTCTCGCCGGAACGGCTCTTGATGCCGACCCAATTTCCGTCGACGATGCCGCGATCCTCAGCGTCATGCGGATGAATTTCAAGCCTGTCCTCGGTATGCCACGCAACGTTGTCGGTACGACGGGTTTGCGCACCGACATTGTACTGCGACAGGATGCGGCCGGTGGTCAGGATCAATGGGAACATCCGCGTCGTGCGTTCCTCGGTCGCTACATATTCGGTCAGCATGAACAGACCTTTGCCGTTCGGGCGCATGAACTCATGTGCATGCATCGTAGGAGTGCCCACAGGATTTTCTTCGTTACACGGCCATTGGATGCTGCCGAGGCGATCGATTTTTTCGTAGCTGACGCCGGCGAATGTCGGCGTCAAGCGCGCGATCTCGTCCATGATCTCGGACGGATGGCTGTAATTCATCGAATAGCCCATCGCATTCGCGAGCAATTGTGTGACTTCCCAGTCTTCGTATCCGGCCAATGGCTTCATGACCTTACGTACCGGCGAGATGCGGCGTTCGGCGTTCGTAAACGTGCCGTTTTTCTCGAGGAAAGACGACCCGGGCAGGAACACATGCGCGAACTTGGCTGTTTCGTTCAGGAACAAGTCCTGCACGATCAAGCATTCCATCGATCTCAACGCATGATGCACATGTTGAATGTCGGGGTCCGATTGCGCGATGTCTTCACCTTCGACGTAGAGCCCCATGAACGTGCCGTCGGATGCGGCGTCGAACATGTTCGGAATGCGCAGGCCAGGCTCGGATTCGAGAATCACGTTCCAGTCTTTCTCGAACAGCTGGCGCGTTTCGTTATCGGAGACATGGCGGTAGCCCGGAAATTCGTGCGGGAACGAGCCCATGTCGCACGAACCTTGCACGTTGTTTTGACCGCGCAACGGATTGACGCCGACACCTTCGCGTCCGAGATTGCCGGTCGCCATCGCCAGATTTGCGATGCCGATCACGGTCGTCGAGCCTTGACTGTGCTCGGTCACTCCCAAGCCGTAGTAGATCGCGCCATTGCCGGCGGAGGCAAAAAGACGTGCCGCGGAGCGAATATCGGCGGCCGGAACGCCGGTGATCGTTTCGGTTTGCTCGGGCGCATGACGCGGATCGGCGATGAACGTTTTCCATTTTGCGAACGCGTTGGTATCGCAGCGCTCTTCAATGAAGGCTTCGTCGAGCAGGTTTTCGGTCACGACGACATGGCCGAGCGCATTGATCAGCGCGACGTTAGTACCCGGGCGCAGCTTCAAATGGTAATCGGCTTTGACATGCGGCGAGTTCTTGACTAGATCGATTTCGCGGGGATCGACGACTATCAATTTCGCGCCTTGACGCAAACGTTTTTTCATCAACGAACCGAACACCGGATGACCGTCGGTCGGATTCGCGCCGATGACCATGATCACATCGGACTTCATCACCGAGTCGAAGTTCTGCGTTCCGGACGATTCGCCGAAGGTCTGCTTGAGTCCATAGCCGGTCGGCGAATGACAGACGCGCGCGCAGGTGTCGACGTTGTTGTTGCCGAAGCCTGCGCGAACCAGTTTTTGCACCAGATAAGTCTCTTCGTTCGTGCAGCGCGACGACGTGATGCCACCGATCGAGCCTTTGCCGTATTTGGCTTGAATGCGTTTCAACTCGGATGCGGCATAGTTGATCGCCTCTTCCCAGCTGACTTCCTGCCACGGATCGCTGATGCTTTTGCGGATCATCGGAGTCGTGATGCGATCTTTGTGCGTCGCGTATCCGAACGCGAAACGACCTTTTACGCAGGAATGACCGTGATTGGCCTTGCCGTCCTTGTGAGGCACCATGCGAATCAATTGATCACCTTTCATTTCGGCGCGGAACGAACAGCCGACGCCGCAATACGCGCAGGTCGTCACGGTGGAGTGCTCGGGCGTGCCATGTTCGATGACTGATTTTTCCATCAGGGTCGCAGTCGGGCAGGCTTGCACGCAAGCGCCGCACGAAACGCACTCGGAATCCATGAACGCCTCGTTTTGACCGGGAGAGACTTTGGAATCGAAGCCGCGTCCGTCGATCGTCAAGGCGAAAGTGCCTTGCGTTTCTTCGCAGGCTCTGACGCAACGCGAGCACACGATGCATTTGGCCGGATCGAAACTGAAATAAGGGTTGCTTTCATCCTTGACAGCTTGCAAGTGATTCTTGCCTTGCGGGTTGTAGCGTACTTCACGCAAGCCGACCGCGCCGGCCATGTCCTGCAGTTCACAGTCGCCGTTCGCGGAACAGGTCAAGCAATCAAGCGGATGGTCGGAAATATAGAGCTCCATGACGCCTCGGCGCACGTCGGCCAGACGCGGGTTCTGCGTAACGACCTTCATGCCTTCGGCGACCGGCGTCGTGCAGGATGCCGGCATGCCGCGCGCGCCCTCGATCTGCACGACACATAAGCGGCACGAACCGAACGGTTCGATGCTGTCGGTCGCGCACAGTTTCGGAATGTCGATGCCGATGCCGGCCGCAGCGCGCATTACCGACGTGCCGGCCGGTGCGGTCACCTGAAATCCGTCGATTTCCAGCGTGACCAGTTTGTCTGCCTCCTTGGCGGGGGTTCCAAAGTCTTGTTCTTTATTCAGGGACATATCAGTACCTCCGGTGGGGTCAAGCCGCGCTGGCCTGTTCGGTTATCCCGAAGTCTTCGGGAAAATGATTCAATGCGCTCAGCACAGGATAGGGCGTCATGCCGCCGAGCGCGCACAACGAACCGTTCAATAGGGTGTCGCACAGGTCGCGTAATAATGGTATGTTTTTATGAAGATCGCGGCCGGCGATGATGTCTTTGATGACTTCTTCGCCGCGCGTCGAGCCGATCCGGCACGGCGTGCATTTGCCGCAGGATTCGATCGCGCAGAACTCCATGCTATAGCGCGCCATTTCGGCCATGTCGACGGTGTCGTCGAAGACGACGATGCCGCCGTGACCGACGACGGCCCAAATCGCCGCGAATGCTTCATAATCGAGCGGCGTATCGAATTGCGATTCAGGCAGGTACGCGCCCAGGGGGCCTCCGACCTGCACCGCCTTGATTGGTCGTCCCGATGCCGAACCGCCGCCGTATTCGTAGAGCAGCTCGCGCAAGGTTAGGCCGAATGCCAATTCGACGAGACCCGGATACTTGATGTTGCCGGCTAATTGAATCGGCAGCGTGCCGCGCGAACGGCCCATGCCGAAATCGCGGTAATACTCGCCGCCCTTGTCGAGAATGATCGGCACCGAGGCTAGTGAAATCACATTGTTGACGACGGTCGGTTGGCCGAACAAGCCGCTGATCGCCGGCAACGGCGGCTTGAAGCGGACCAGGCCTCGCTTGCCTTCGAGACTTTCCATCAATGAAGTTTCTTCGCCGCAAACATAGGCGCCGGCGCCTAGACGGACTTCGAGATCGAATTTTTTGCCGCTGCCTTGAATGTTGTCGCCGAGATAACCGGCTTGATAGGCCTTTTCAATCGCGGTATTCAACGCCCGATGCGCATGCGGATATTCGACGCGCAGATAGATGTAACCTTGTGTGGCACCGACCGCGATACCGGCGATCGTCATGCCTTCGATCAATACGAATGGGTCGTCTTCCATGACCATGCGGTCGGAGAACGTGCCCGAGTCGCCTTCGTCGGCATTGCAGATGATGTATTTTTGTTCGCTCGGCGTGTTGAGTACCGTGTTCCATTTGATGCCGGTCGGAAACGCCGCACCGCCTCGGCCGCGCAGTCCCGAATCGGTCACCTGTTTGACGATGTCGGCACCGCTCATCGCCAGCGCATTTTTCAGGCCGCGATAACCCTCATGGGCCAGATAGTCGTCGAGACTTACCGGGTCGGTGAGGCCGATGCGGGCGAAAGTCAGTCGTTGCTGTTTTTTGAAATAAGGGATTTCGTCGATCGTGCCGACTTCGAGCGTATGTTTTCCTCCATTTAAAAAATCAGCGTCGAACAAACCGGGGATGTCTTTTAATTGCACCGGACCATAGCCGATGCGGCCTTCGGATGTCTCGACCTCGACTAACGGCTCCAGCCAGAACATGCCACGAGATCCATTGCGGACCAGCTTGATGTCCAGCCCTCGTTGCTGAGCTTCCTTCTCGATCGCCGCCGCAATTCGGCCGGCTCCGAGCGACAACGCGCCGGAATCGTTCGGTACATAAACGGTCACTGTCATGATAAAGCCTCCATCTCGCCGATCACGCCGTCGAATGATTCATTAGATACACGTCCGTAAACATCGTTGCCGATCTGCATCGACGGAGAACAAGAACATAATCCCAAGCAATAAACCGGTTCGAGCGAAAACCTGCCGTCCGCTGTCGTTTCATGAAAATCGATGCCTAACTTGGCCTTGACATGATCTTCCAGCAGTTTCGATCCCATCGCCTGACAGGATTCGGCACGGCACAAATGAATCGTCTGTTTGCCCGGCGGCGTTTCGCGGAAATAATGGTAAAAACTGATCACGCCATGAACTTCGGCGCGGGATAGATTCAGTTCAGAAGCGATCATGGGAATGCTGTCTGCGGGGATATACCCCAAAGCGTTTTGAATATCGTGCAAAATCGGCAGCAGCGCGCCGGGTTTATCTTTAAGTGCGCTGGTGATTTCCTTGACGATGCTGAGCATGGAAACGGTCTCGGTCATGGGGCCTCACTTTCCGGTTCGAAAGCCGTTGAGTGGCGCTTCGAAATTGAAGTTTGTAGGTTTCAGAGAATATCATGTAATTTTTATTTATCAAAAAACACATAAAAAAACATATTTATGCATAAATTGTATGCTTTCTAATTATAAGCCTAATATCATTATCGTAAAAATCACATTTTTTTAACATTAAATCAGATTTTCTGATGCAGCTCGGTCCAGTCCTTCCAGCCCATACCCTCATTGCGGAACATCGTTAAGCTCGCTATATTGTTGAACCCTTTAGTTTTCCATCGAGGCTTTACTTTTGTCAGACATGATGACCGTGCACGAGGTCGCCGATTATTTGCGCGTCAAAGAGCGCAAAATTTACGACCTGATCAATCAAAAGCAGATTCCGTGTACGCGCGTGACCGGAAAATGGCTGTTTCCGCGTTATCTGATCGACATGTGGCTGATGCAAAACAGCGAATCGGTCTCGCAAGATGCATTGCTGAGAAGCGCGCCCGAGATCGTCGTCGGCAGTCACGACCCGCTGCTGGAATGGGCGCTCAGGGAAAGCGGTCGGCCGATAGCGATGCAAACGACCGGCAGCATGGAAGGCTTGGGCCGATTCGCGGCCGGCGAGGCGTTGATCTGCGGCATGCATGTGCTCGACACTGCCAGCGGCGAATTCAACACGCAGGCAATCAAGAATGCGCTGCCGGATCACGGTGTCGTAGCGATCGAATGGGCCTGGCGGCAACAGGGACTGATCGTCGCGCCGGGCAATCCGCTAGAGTTGCATTCGCTCGAAGACATCACCGATAAAAACGCGTTGCTAATCGACCGGCAAAGCGGTGCCGGCAGCCGGATTTTGCTCGATCATTTGTTCGAACAGGCGGGAGTCGACAAGATGCTCATCAAGACTACTGATAAGCCTGCGCGTACCGAAATCGACGTCGGCCTGACGATCTCGAGCGGCAAGGCCGATGTCGGCATCGCGGTCGCGTCGGTCGCACGGCAACTGCGCCTGGATTTCATTCCGCTGGCGAAGGAACGTTTCGATCTGGTGATGCGCCGCTTCGACTATTTCGAGTCGCCGATCCAAAACTTGTTGGAACTGACCCGATCTCCCTCCTTCATCGAAAAAGCCGAAGA
This sequence comes from Methylotuvimicrobium sp., assembly GCF_050611805.1. NCBI lineage: Bacteria > Pseudomonadati > Pseudomonadota > Gammaproteobacteria > Methylococcales > Methylococcaceae > Methylotuvimicrobium > Methylotuvimicrobium sp. The sequence goes on along the minus strand of NZ_JBNGHF010000031.1, from coordinate 41,248 downwards.
GCTGGGCGGTTATGAATTGTCAGGCTCCGGGAAGGTGGTATTGAATCTGCGATAAATCCTTGCGTCCGATCCTGCTAATCGGACCTGTGTGGGTCAACACATGCTCCATCTCCCGGTCAGTGACCCGATCTGTAATGCCCCCGATCTGAATCCCCCTCATCCTTTATCCTAAAAAGAGCAGTTGAGAGCCTCAAACTACCGTTCGCCCTGAGCCCGTCGAAGGGTGAACGGTAGTTTGGGGCTCCACCAAGACGGTGAAAGTGTTGTAGACCCTTCATGCTTCGACTTGGCTCAGCACGAACGGTCTACAACACATGTCAACTGCTCTTTTTAGGTTTATCGAGCAATCGTTCAAGAAAAATCCTGATTAGCAAGTTTCTTCAGCTAAAGCCCAAAGATCGACATAACCCCTAGAAAGACGGGGTTCGTAAGCCATGCGCGTCAAGCTAAAAACGGCCACCCACATCACGCTCTTTCCCAAGCTCCAGCTTGGGAAAAACACCCCGGAAGCTCCCCCTTCGACATGCTCAGGGCAAGAGCTTCCTGAACAGGTTATCTAAGCTGGAGCTTGGGTAACAGAATATTTTATTTTTTTGCGACTACGACTGACCCCTGCTTGGACACTTGGTTTCGGCAAGCTGAAGCATCTTGCTAATCAGGAGAAAAATTTTGCGCCAAGCTTTTTCGTCCTTACTCACATTTAGTCACCTCCTTAGATCCCTACCCTCAAAATCTGTAAGATTTTTAAGCCCATATTTGTGTGTTAATATGCATTTTTTACATGGATAACCATTTTTTAACCTATTTAAGTATAAAAAACACAAATGCACGCAATCGACTTACTGATCGGCATCGACGATACCGATAATCTCGAAAGCCGGGGAACCGGGTTTCTGGTGCGCGAATTGGGTAGGTTGCTGACCGAAAACCGGATCGCGCGGGTATTCGGCATCACGCGTCATCAGTTGTTCGTCAGCCCGTTGATTCCTTATACGTCGCATAACAGTTCCGCGTGCATGGCGGTTGCCGTCGAATCCAGGGAAATGGAAGACCTGACCGAATTTTGCCGCGATTACTTGCTGCGCGAATGCGCGGAAGGTTCCGATGCCGGCTTGTGCATCGCGCCGGCCGGCGAAGTCGGCGCCGACATCCGGGGTTTCGGCCGACGAGCGAAATCCGAAGTGTTCACGCAACAAGACAGCCGTTCGTTGGCGAAGCGTTCCGGCTTTCATCTGGAAGGCTTGACCGGCGATCAGGGCGGCGTGATCGGGTCGTTGGCGGCCGTCGGCTTGCGCGCAGGAGGCAACGACGGTCGTTACATCGGCTTGCGCGGCGTGCGCGAATTGGAGCCGGGCGACTATCCCTTGAGCCGGCTGCAGGAATTGACCGATATCGAGCGAGTGCAAACCGTCGAAGGCATCGCTGTCAGCGATTCCGGTGCGATCGTGTCGATGAGCGAATGGGCCCGCCCGGTGCTGCTGGACGGAAAAGCTGTTTTATTGGTGGAGAAAACGAATGACGATACAAACGATCGGTGGCGGGTTGTCCCTAAATCCGTCATTAAAACCTATTGAATTGAGCGACCGGGCCGGTCTGAAAACGATGGCGTGGCTGCTGGCGGCCGGCGTTTTGGCAGTCGTGCTGCATGAATTGTTTCGCTGGCCGCTCAGAATGCCGGGCCGTCACGGCCTGGAATGGATGGCAATTCTGATTTTCGCCCGGACCGGCTCGACCTATCGTTGGGCCGCGACGGTTACGGCATTCGGCGCGGCATCGGCTTCTTTATTGCCGCTTGCAGGCGCGATCGAGCCGCTGGCCGCCGCCTCTTATTGGATAACCGGCGTCATCGTCGATCTGCTGTATCGGGCCGACAAGCAGTGGCGGCGCTATGCTTTTTACCTGGCGCTGATCGCGGCCGCCGCGCATTCGGTGCGTCCTCTGCTGAACTGGATCGAACTGTTCTATCTAGGCATCGAGCATCATTCCTTGACCAGCGGTTTGTGGTATCCGGTATCGACGCATTTCGGTTTCGGCTTTATCGGCGGCTTGGCCGGTGCGGTGCTGGCCGGATTCTCGCAACGTCGTCACCTCTTTTTTCATCGCTAATTCCAGTCTCGGCGAGGCTCTTAATCATGACTCGATCCGCAACACACGAACACACCGCTAAAATCCGCCTGGCAGGCTGCTCTCTGGCTTTGTTTTTACCGTTGGCTACGGCTTCGGACATGGCCGACGATGAAGTTTACCATTTAGGCGAAATCGTCGTACGCGGCGAAGATCCTGGCGTCGAAGCGATCGCGACGGTCTACGAACTGAATGCGTTGGATATCGAGCGCAAGGCCGCCAGAACGCTCGACGAAGCGATCGAACTGTTGCCCGGTGTCAATATTCGTACCGGTGCCGACGGTACACCGCGCATCGATGTCAGAGGCTTCAGAACCCGGCAAGTCAAGCTGCTGATCAACGGCGTACCGTTCAATTCGACATTCGACGGCCAATTCGATCCGACTATGATTCCGACCGAATCGATCGCGAAAATCAAACTGACTTCCGGCGCCAGTTCGGAACTCTACGGCGAAGGTGCCGAGGCGGCCGTGATCAACATCATCACGAAAAAAGGCGCTACGGGTTTTCATGCGCAAGCGGCTGGTGAGGTCGGTGATCGCGGCCATCAACGCATCTGGGGTAGCGCGTCCGGCGGCATCGACAATGCCGATTTCAGAGTCAGCCTGAGCCATCAGGACCGCGACGGTTTTCCATTGTCTCGCGATTTCGTCGGTACGCCGGAGGAAAGCGGAGGACTTAGAAATAACAGCGATCGGCGCCGAACCAACGTCTACGCCAACGCCGGTTACCGTCCCAACGACGATTGGAGTCTCGGGCTTTCGTTCAATCACGCCCAGGGTGAACACGGCATTCCATCGAGCGTGATCAACGACAATACCGACGTATTCGCCAACCGCCCGCGTTACGAACGGGTCAATGACGAAGCGATTTATGCGTCCCAATTCTCGGTGGCCTATGATCCCGAAGGGCCTTGGTCGTCGAAAAATTGGGCTTACCTGAACATCGTCGACGAGCAGGGCAACCGATACGACGACGCGACCCTGTCGTCGATGAGCAATGATCGCGTCAACGGTACGTTTGACCTAAACAGCTCGACCCGAATCGCCGGCGGCCATACGCAAACCAGCTACGATCATGGCTGGGGTGGGCAACTGACGATCATGGGCGATGCGCGCGAGGAAAGTTGGGAGCAGCAAGGCGTTATTCGCGATGTCAGTCTGTCTGCCGGCGGAGGGGGTGGCGGTGGCGGAGGTGGTGGTGCTTCGCAACGCTTCGGACTGCGCGACGTCGATGAAAACCGAAGCATCGGCGTCGTCTCGACGGCCGCCGAACTGACCTTTTCACCGATCGATAATCTCGGCATAGCATTGGGCTACGGACATCACTGGCTATTTCGGGACGATAACAGCAGTGCGGACGACAGCTCCTTCATTGCCGGCGCGCATTACGACCTGCCGACCGATACGCGTTTACGCGCGTCGGCGTCGCGCAAAATCAGAGTGCCGTCGATACGCCAACTATACGACGGCAACGGCGGCGACCCGAATCTGCGCTTCGAGACATCTTATAATTATGAGGCAGGCATCATGCAACAATTGCCGGGAAGGACTCAAATCGGCGTGACCGGCTTTTTGAACGATGTTGAAAATTTTATCGAACGCGATAATGACGGTTTCTTCCGTAATTTTGCCAAATACGAGTTCCAGGGCGTAGAAATCATCGGCGAATCCCGTTTTATCGACGACTTGCTGCTGCGCACCAGTTACACTTATCTCCACAGCCGGGACCGGTCCGACAGCGAAGGCCGCGACGAGTTACAATACCGCCCGAAGCACAAACTGGCGTTCGAGACCGATTATCAGTTCGGTTATGGATTTTCCGGTTATTTGAACGTGATGCATGTCGCCGACGAATATTACTATTCGCGCAATTTACCGCTGCAAAAAGCGCGGCTAGAGGCATACACTTTATTGAATATGAAACTGAACTACAGTTTTTTCAATAATCAGGCCGCTATTTATGTAGGTGCCGATAATATTCTCGATGCGGACTATCAGGAGTCCTATGCGCTGCCGCAAGCCGGGCGCTTCGTCTATACCGGCGCGCGGTTGAGTTTTTAGGCTTATTCATCGGCAAGCTTACCCGCTAACACTATTATGCAAACTGATAACGGTCCAAAATCCAGGAAAACACTGTTCATCGGCTCGATCGCGACGCTAGCGGTGATCGGTTTGGCGGCTTATTTTTCCCTAGACCGGACAGTTTTCGACTTGGCGCAAGAAACCGCGCCCGAAACGGTTAGTCGCTTTTCGAAACCGGATACTTCCGCCGCATTGCAAGAATTGTACGATAACGAATTCTCCGGCGAATCGATTAAAACCGAATCCGGGGAATTAGCCGGTTTTTGGTTCGAGCAAAGTTTCGCGATCGGCGGTCATGATTATCATGTGATATTCGGCAAGACTCAGAAAATCGACCCGGAAACGGGCACGCCGCTGGATAGTCATGTGCAAGGCGTCAAGGTCGGTGCGGCGACTTACCGGTTGGATTCGGATGGCTGGCGCGCAATCGGCATGCAAACAGGAATCGGTGAAATCGGTTCCTGGGGCGAAGCGCCCGATATTAAGCAGGCGGAAATTTTGACTTTATCGCCCAAGAGGATCGCGTTCATGCTCGATTTCGGCTACGGCATGGGCGGTTATTTCGATGAGGGCAAGGTGTTGTTCGGTTTCGACGGCATGACCTGGACGGATTTAGGCTTTGTGCAGACCGGCGGCAATAATGCCGGGGCCTGCGACGATGAGCCGCTGCCTTCCGGGATTACGATTCCTTGTTGGTCTTATACCGGCACTATTTCGGTATTAAGCGATATTCATCACGGCTATCCGGATTTATTAGTCGCACGAACCGGCACCCAAAGCGGCGATGAGCAACACCCGGTTAAACCGGTCGAAGACCCCGTATATCGTTTCGATGGCGATAAGTATGCGGATACGGGCAGTGACTGATCCAGGATTGGCCGTGTAATTTTCATAAACACATTGTACTTCTTATGAGTCTCGAGTTCCGTCATTTCGAGATCAATCCCGCCAGATCGACTTTGCTGTAACCGAGAAGGGTGCCGGTTGCATAAGCTAGGTCGATCAACCCGACTTGATAATCGGCAATAGCCCTGACTTCCTTCATTTGCGCATCGCCCAGTTTGGTGAGCATTTCCAATACTTCGGTCATCGTCCGTAAGCCTTCTTCAAATTGCTTGAGTTCCGCGTCGTAGTTGGCCCCGGCCAGTACGACGTTTTGCCGGGCCGCGATGATACGTTGCCAATTTTGCGATACGGTGTCCATCGCATCGTAAATTTCCCTGCGCACGGTCAGTTCTTTTAAATCGCGCGTCGTTAGACGTTGTAGCCTTTGTTGCACGGCACGTGACAGGCGCGATTTGCGCAGTTCGTTGGTCAACGGAATTTCCAGTCTCAAGCCGACCGACCAATCGTCGTAGCGCCCGGTAAACGTATCGCCGTAAGCCCCCCCGAAATCGTTGGAGTCGCGGCCTTGCGAACCGTAGCTGTAGTCCAGCATGAACATCGGTAGCGTTTGGTTTTCCAAATAGTCGATCTTGGTAGCGTCGGCAGCGAGTTTTAATTCCAACTCCAGCAATTCTAGGCGGCCGTCCAATGCTTTTCGGGCTAGAGCTTCGCGGTCGAAATCGAAACTGACCAGCATCGGCGAGGTTTCGGGAATCATAATCGTGGAGGTATCGATGCCGTAACGCTTGTCGTTGAGAAACTGAAGTAACTGGCGTTGACTAAGTTTGAGACGGGTATTTGCGACGATCAAAGCCTCCATGCGTTCGGCCACGCCGATTTCGGCTCGGTTGATTTCGATCGCGGCGGTCAGTCCTTCTTCGACGCGGCGTTTGACCATCGTTAGATTTTGCTGTGCGATTTCGTATTGTTGACGGCGGATGTCCAATTCGCCCCAGGCGGCGTAAAGCGCCCAATAGGCCTTGTCGACCGTTGCTAATACGCGGATCGATTGCAGTCGGGTTTTGAGGTCGACGATTTGTTGTTCGTAGCGTGCGATCCGAATACCGGCCACATTGGTCGATATACCGGCATCGCGCAGTAGCGGCTGGCTCATCGAAAAACGCAGCGCGCTTCGGTATTGGTCGGAGGCCACGAAGCGGCTTTTGCTTTTGTTTTCGAGCGGGGTACTGAGTGTCACTGTTCCGCCGGTTCGTAGCGGAATCATGATGCCGGCCTCGACATCCCATTGTTCGGCGCTTTGCGGCATGTAGCCTAGCTTGGCGATTTCGTCATTCAACGGCGAGTTTTTGTCGACAGCCTTGAAGTTTACGACATCGCCGTAGAGAAAAGGCGTGTCTTTATTCGAATACTTGGCGCGCGCGAAAATCAGATCGTCAAACCGGGCCTCTTCTTCGCTGACGACCGTGGCGGCGATGCTCGGGTCGATCAGTGCGATTTTCAAGTCGAGATTGTTGGTCAGCGCCATAGCACGCGCATCGGCGATCGTCAGCGCATGGCTTTCTTCCGGGGCTTCTTTTGTGTCTTTTTCCTCGAGCACAACGGGAGGTGCTGTCAAATCCAGTTTTTTCGGGTCGGCTCTGAATTCGGCAATCGCGGTGTCGAGTGATTTCGGCTCGGCTCTCGACAGATCCGGCAGCGCTAAATCTTCTTCACGTTGCATACGTTCTTCGACTTTTTGCGCCAGCTCCGGTTTCGGCCCGGTATCGAAATAGAAAGAACAACCCGACAATAAAGCGAATGCACTGGAAACCGTCAAATTTCGGTGAAGGCGTGCAACCGGGAAATGAGTTTTCAACATAAATCGTCTGTTCTCGTTAATACGCGCTATTTATCGGATTTTCTGTATGTTTGAATACGGTCTAGATCGCGATATGGATGTTCCGGCGTCAACATCGGCGGGAAGCCGTTCAACTGCCGCCATATTTCGAAGCCGATACTGACTTGTTCCAGCAGAATCCAAGCCTTGACAGCGCCGCCTTGGCGTAAAAAGCGCTCGGAAGGCCACAAATGATCGCTTTCGTCGGGTACGATCATTACGCGGAATTTACCTTGGCCATTGTCGCTCGCATCGACGAAGGCGACAGTGCCGCCGAACGTACCGACCGCGACTTCAGGCCAACCGACGAATTGAATCGCGGGCCATCCTTCGAACATCAATCGAGCATGATGTCCTGGCAAAATCAGAGGCGCATCGTTACCGGAAACCCAAACTTCGACCGCGCGAGCATCGATATCCGGTACCAGAATCAACAGCGGATCGCCTTGTTTGACGATTTGGCCTTGCGGATTTACCAATAAGCGTAAGACGGTGCCGCTTCGAGGCGCAGTAATGCGTTGCGATTTTTGTCGGGCAATACTGACATCGTTGCTGACGAGGCTGTTACGGATATCCTCGATTTCGCCGAGTATTTTGTTCTTCGATGCGCTTGTCGAATCGATCTTGGCTTGTGCATCGGCGCGAATTTGATTGATATCGGCCTCTGCGGCATTTTGTTCGGCTTTTGCAGATTGCAGAGAGGCTTTCGCACTGTTTAGCGAGCGAATCCCGACGATTGCGTCGCGTTCGGCAACTTCGAAATCGCGCCGCGAAACCAGGCCGTCGCCCAACAAGCGTGAAAATCGTTTTTGCTGCAGTTGCGCCGTTTCGTATGATGCTTGCGCCGAAACCAAAGCTTCGGATGCCGCAGCAACCTTCTGCCGAGCCATGTCCAATTTATACTGCGCTGCGGTGACTTTCATGTCGCGCACGGTCAGCAAGCTGTCGATTTGGATTTCGTAAGAGGCGAGTTCCCGTTGTTTAGCGTCCAGTTTGGCCATATTGGCTTCACGTTGCCGTTTCAAGCGTTCGGGCAATAACGGGTCGATATCGCTCACTTCGACCAACAAATCGCCTTTTTTCACCTTTGCGCCTTCCTTGACGTGCCATTGCAAGATTCGCCCTGAGACCGTCGAATCGACGGTTTGTTGTCGCTCAAGCGGGGCAAATGCCGAGACATATCCTGTACCATTGACGTTTTGTTGCCAGGGCAAAAACAGTGCGAATATCGGTATCAGAATGAACAGCCAGGCGAATATCGTCACAATCTGTCCGACAAAGCGAGGGGTCTGTGAAGCGCTTAATACCGATAATAATGGATGATGATCTTGTGTCTGCATGAGGCCAATGAATCTATAAATCGATGGTTCGTTGACAAAGTTGTGCAATTGTTTTCGACCCGGTCAACAACAACAAAGTCCATGGCGCATCATCCGCGAATAATACATCGCGGGCTGGGCTGTCGGTGAAATGTTTCCAGTCGTCGAGCAGTTCATCGAGAATCAATACACGCGGATTTCCGATGATCGCGCGGGCGAGCAACAATTTTTGTGCCTGGCTGGACGATAGCGGAGAACCGGCCGAGTTGAGCACGGTATAAAGACCTTCCGGCAATTGTTTTTGGTCGGGAAAGATTTCTAAACGATTCACTATATCTCGAACTTGGTGCACACTGATGTCGGGTCTGCCTAGGCGAACATTTTCGATGATCGTATCCTCAATTATTTCAGTGCGCCCGGCCACCGCGACCGATTGCCGGAGACTTTCCAAGCGAATTTCGCGCATATCGATATGATTGATTTCGACATGGCCGTGACTGGGTAAGCGCAGTCCTGTCAACAATTCGGCGAGCGATGATTTGCCCGTTCCTGGACCTCCGAATAGCGCAACCTTTTCGCCGGGCATGATTTCGAAGGTCATATTTTTAAACGCTGTATAGCGATTATGATAGGTCAACGCTAAATCATAAACTCCGACATGCGCCGGTTCCGACAGTTTTAACACGTCTCCGGTTTCCCGTTCGACCGTCAGGTCGAGTAAATGTCCCAGCTTGTCGACTCCCGCCATTAAATCGTAATAACTTTCCAATTTCTTTTTTAATTGAGCGAACGAAACGAGTACGCCGGAAACGATCAATTCGGCCGCAACCAATTGCCCGAGACTGAGCTGTCCTTCCATGACTAATATCCCTCCAACGGCCAATAATGTCGTACTGGCTACGGCATATAAGGCGTAAAGACTGTATTGTTGATTCAAAAGAATACGGTAATGGCTTTTACGTGTATTTAAGTATTCATAAGCCAATTCATCGGTACGCTCTCGCGCGAGTTCCGGTCCGCCCGAAAACTTAAAAGTTTGGCCGTTGCGCGCTAAAGTTTCCAGCCAGGCGACCACTGCGTATTTGGCATAGGATTCCTCTATCGAGGTTTCAACGCCTTTGCGGCCCTGTACAAAAATAACGAAAGCAATCCATAAGACCACAAGCAAACCGAACAGTAACAGCAACGGATGATAAGCGGCCAATACCAGTAAGCCAATGATGCCCTGCAGGGCAATGGCGAAGCCGTCCAACAGCAAAAAGGCTCCGGCTTTTTGTACTGTAAGGATATCGAAAAAACGGTTAACCAATTCCTGACCGTTTTTATCGTCGTATTTCGACCATTCTACATTCGGTAGCCGGTTGCCGAGATCGGCCGCCATGCGGACAAACACGCGGCGCTGAATCAACTCGACCAAGTAAGACTGTACTATCGAAATCGCGCCGTAAAACACCAAAAAGATAAACAATAGCGTCGATAATACCGTCAACGGCTGCATCATGCCGCCCAAGGCCACCGTGTTGACGAGCGACTGTACCGCGGCAGGTGTTGCAAGGCTCAACAATCCGGAAGCGATGGCCAGCACAATGACATGCCACAGGTCTTTTTTCTCGACTTTGATCATTTCAAACAGCCGTTGTAAAGGCGGCATGTGTTCGTGACCATGTTCATCATGGGAAGAAGCATCCATCGACGCCTTTAATTCTACCAAATGCCATTCGAGTAAACGGTCGCTAGGGCAATCGAGCAACTTCATGAGTTCATTGAGTTTGAGCACCCGTGCCGTGACTACGTGACCATCGATCAATGTGGCTTTGATCCGGCCCCGGCTAAAGCCGGCCAACACCAGCCAGCGCCCGTCATCAAGGGGTTTGAGTAGTTGCGTTAAATGCCCGGAGGCGATCGCGGCTTGATCGATCGTCAGCATCAGCTCATGGCTAATCAATCCAAGCTTGTTGGCCGTTAAATGAAAGTTATCCGAAACGGCGCTGGACGGAACTTCATGTTGATGCAGGCCTTTATCATGTGCCGAACTGCCCATTTCCGACAGCAGGTAATCAAACAATGTCCTGAGTACGGTTTGACTGAATGCTTTTTGCGTCATTACTAAGAAAATAGAATAAGTGAGCTGAAAATGGAAAGTGTAAAACTAAAATTTTAATAGCTTATTAAAATTTGCTTACAAATATCTTACTTAATTCATGTGTTTAAATTTGGCTATGTTTGCGTTAATAGTAGGCGTTGATTCGGCATAAGCAACCTGCGCCTATTGGACTTTGCTGGGCGGGTTATTCAACCTGCTCGAAACGTTTTCATGGGCTTCAGTCGCAGTTGAAAGGTTCGGGACGGGGTACATGCTCCGCCCCGCTCAGGCAGTCTATCACTTAACTCATAGGCGCCAACTTAAGGAAATACCGCGTCATTTCGTCAGGGATTGGCGGAATCCAGTGCCGGGGATGGCAAAGGGTAGCTTTACATCCATATAGCCTTTATATCGGCAATTCACATGCCGATATGACGAATAATGCCGAAAATGCACCATAGAATACGCGCCAAGTCAGCGCTTATAAACGCTGACCTCCCTGTTAGCGTCGAACAAAATAGTATTGCCATAAAAGTCGCAATCATGACAGAGCGAAGTATAGTAACAGCTAAAAGAATGCAATAAGACGATTTTTGCAATGCCTATGATTTGTTAGAAATCGATTGTAATGCGAACCGGACTCTAAAATTTTAGCTAAGCTGTATAGACAATCCTTGAATTAAATAAGGCTTATGCGGGTAGAATTCAATACGGAAGACAAAAAACTAGATATCGACCGGGTTATCGATTGGCTTGATCGAGACGGTATGCTGTCGACTAAGGATCTTGAAAAATGCAGGCAATACGCCAATGCCTCAATCAACAAGCACAAACATCCGCTGAAAATATTGACCGAATGTGAAATCGGCGATAAGACCCGGCTCGGCAAATTGTTGACTCAGGAAGAGCTGACCCAATGGCTGGCCGACAAATTAGGGATGACTTATTACTATTTCGATCCCTTGCGAATCGATGTGCCGAGCGTTACCGCTATCTTTAGTAAGGCTTACGCCACTCATTACAACATACTTCCGATTAAAGTCAGTGATGATGAAGTCGTGATTGCAACGGCCGAACCCGATATCGGTTCTTGGCAAATCGATCTTGCCAAGATGCATAGCGGCAATATTAGCTTGGTATTCGCTAACCCCGATGAAATCAAGCGTTATACCGAAGAGTTTTATAATTTCTCGCGCTCGCTCAAAGGCGCAGGGGGCCAAACCAATGGCGATAGCCGTGCCGGAGGCCAAAATTTCGAACAATTAGTCGAACTTAGCAAGCAATCCGATTTCGATGTCAATAATCAGCATATCGTCAATTTGGTCAATTGGCTTTTGCAATACGCCTTCGACCAACGCGCCAGCGATATCCACATCGAACCGCGCCGCCTCCAAGGCAACGTCCGTTTTCGCATCGACGGCATTTTGCATCACGTTTATCAGTTGCCGATGCCGATTATGAATGCGGTTTTGAGTCGACTCAAGATTTTGGGGCGAATGAATATTGCCGAAAAGCGACTGCCTCAAGACGGTCGAGTCAAAACCCAAAATGTTAACGGTAAGGAGATTGAACTCAGGCTATCGACGATGCCGACTGCGTTCGGTGAGAAACTGGTGATGCGTATTTTCGATCCCGAAGTCTTGTTGCGCGATTACCGGCAACTGGGTTTCAACAAGCAGGAGTTGGCGATATGGAACCGGATGACTTCGCAAACTCACGGCATTATTTTGGTCACAGGGCCGACGGGTTCCGGAAAGACGACCACGTTGTATTCGACTCTAAAGCGGCTCGCGACGTCGGAAATCAATTTGTGCACAGTCGAAGACCCGATCGAGCAAATCGAGCCGTTATTCAATCAGATGCAAGTTCAACACAATATCGGACTCGATTTTGCGAGCGGCATACGCACGTTGATGCGACAAGATCCCGATATCATCATGGTCGGCGAGATTCGCGACCTGGAAACCGCCGAAATGGCTGTGCAAGCCGCATTGACCGGGCATTTGGTGATTTCGACGCTGCACACAAACAATGCGCCGGCTGCGGTCATTCGTTTGCTCAACTTGGGAGTACCGGGCTATCTGATTCAACAGACCGTATTGGGTATCATGGCGCAGCGATTGATTCGGGTGCTATGTCGGCATTGCAGAGCGGCCGCGCCGGTCGATAGCCGGCAATGGCATAACTTGGTCGCGCCGTTCAAAGTTGCACACCCTAAGCAAGTCTATCAAGCCAGAGGTTGTAAGGAATGCCACAATACCGGCTATGCCGGGCGCATCGGAATTTATGAGATTTTCGAAAACAGCCCCGGTATCCAGCCGCTCATTACTGAAGGGTGCGATTTAACCGCATTGCAACATCAAGCGATTAAGGAAGGCATGAAGCCGCTTCGGCTCAGCGGTGCCGAAAAAGTCGCGTCGGGCCTGACGACGATAGGCGAGGTGTTGCGTGTAGCGCCGGAGAGAATCGATTTTTAATAACAGGTCGAAAGCGGTTGCATAAAACTCATATCGGAAGACGATTAGAAAAAGCGGCTCTTGCCTAGTCCGTCGAAAAAAGCCATTTTAGCTCATTTCTGTGTTTCCTCTTTTTAATCGCGGCGAATTCAAGCTCAATAAAGCGCATAGTTCCAAGAAGTTATTTATCGCAAAATCCTAAGCGCCAGATGTAGGGTGCTAGGGTGCGCATCGCGCACCTGGGTCGGGACTTCTCGTCAGTTCGGGCGCCGTGGAAAGGTTCGCGATGCGTACACTACGGTGCTGTTAGATAATACACTTCTTGGCAGCCGATTACGAAAGCGGCTCTTGCCTCGGTTTGAGTTTTCTACGCAAATTTCAAAGTCATCAAAATGTAATCTTGCTTATTTAGGATTGAAAAGGTCTGGCATCGACTTATTTAACCTTATGCGTATTTCCTTTCAACCCGCCAGGCTAGGAGTAATCGTGAATAAAACCATCCTTGCAAGTAGTTTGATCGGATTGGGTCTTGCCCTCAATGGACAAGCTGAAGCCGGTAAACCGTTTAAACTTGACTTAAACCCTATCGGTACTTACGCGACGGGAACTTTTGACAAGGCTGCCGCTGAGATCGTAGCACACGATCCAGAATCGCAACGTCTGTTTGTCGTCAATGCCGAAAGCGGTCAGATCAATGTATTGGATATTAAAGATCCGTCTAAACCGACCTTACTATTTAATATCAATTTATCCGGTTACGGTGCTGTGATAAATAGTGTTGCCGTTCATAAAGGTTTGGTAGCTGCAGCCGTTGAAGCGGCAGTCAAGACCGATCCGGGCAAGGCCGTTTTCCTCGATATCGAAGGTAATGTTTTGGCTAGCGTACAAGTCGGCGCTTTGCCTGATGCACTAACGTTTACTCCGGACGGCAAGCGTGTATTGGTCGCCAACGAAGGCGAACCGAACGACGATTATACGATCGACCCGGAAGGTTCGGTCAGCATCATCGACTTACCCAAGCAAATCGCACAATTGACGCAAAGCCATGTTCGTACGGCGGGCTTCGAAAGTTTCAAAGAAAGCGATCTCGATGATTCAGTTCGAATCTTCGGACCTGATGTTAATCCTGGTGACGGCAAACGCTTCGCAAGAAATATGGAGCCCGAATGGATAACCGTTTCCAAAGATTCGAAAACCGCATGGGTGTCGTTACAAGAAAACAACGCGATCGGTACTTTAGACATCAAAACCGGCAAATTCACCGCGGTAAAAGGCTTGGGATTTAAAGATCATATGCTGCCCGGTAACGAGCTCGACGTTAGCGATCGGGATGGCAAAATCAATATCACGAATTGGCCCGTGCTAGGCGTTTATATGCCCGACACAATCGCCAATTACGAATATCGTGGAAAATCGTTTATCGTAACGGCCAACGAAGGCGATGCTCGTGAGTGGGAGGGCAATCCGGGTTATGTCGAAGCCTCCCGGTTTCGCGCTTTGTCGGGTGAGATTCCCGTGTGTGAAGACTCGCCGCGTTTTCTGGATTTCTTTGCCAACAATGAAATGGGTGTCACCACTTTCTCTCAATTGCGCGACAATACTAATCTTGGCCGTCTGAATGTGACGACTGCAAACGGTTTAAGTGCGGATGGTTCGTGTTACGAAGACATTTATGCATTCGGTGCCCGCTCGTTTTCGATCTATGCCGCAGACAGCATGAAACAAGCCTATGACAGCGGTTCGGATTTTGAACGCATCACCGCTAAAGTTTACCCCGAAAATTTCAATTCCAATCACCGCGAAAACAGTTTCGAGACTCGCAGCGACGATAAAGGGCCAGAGCCTGAAGGTGTCGTAGTCGCTAAATTGTGGGGTAGCACTTATGCATTTATCGGCTTGGAGCGTATTGGCGGCGTGATGGTTTACGATATCAGCAATCCTTATCGCCCGACGTTCGTGCAATACATCAATAACCGCGATTTTGGCTTCGAGCCAGGAACACCTGACGCCGGTGACCTGGGGGCGGAAGGCTTAATCGTAATTGAAGCATCGAAAAGCCCGATTCCGGGCGTGCCGTTATTGGTCGTCGCAAATGAAGTCAGCGGCACGACCACGGTTTTCCGCATCGATCGGGGACAGTTGGTCGGTTCGAAGGCGCTTAAAGGATTCCAAAAATGGGAGCGTTTAGCCGGTCCAAAGGCAATCAAAAGATTCCGTAAATAGTTAATTACCTTCTGTTTTAATACGTTGTAAAAATTTACAAACGATTCCATATACTGCAAATCCATGCTGCCTCTCTTTTGTCTTCCGGCAGGGAGGCAGCTTGCCGATTTGGGCCGAGGCGATTAGCCTAAATGTTTTTTATTGTGTTATCGAAACAAACCATTTAAGAAAATTTATAAACAATTCCTCGACGTACTCGACAAGTTCTATTAGATTGGTACATTAATAGCAGCTGAGCATACAAAGCTCTCCCGCAGCGTAACCTTTTCGTTTTTAACTTCAGAACAAATTAGTAAATGAATACCAAACATAGAGCTCACCCCTGGCACGGTATACACCCGGGCGACGAAGCCCCGAATATCGTTACCGCTTTTATCGAAATCGTCCCGTCGGACACCGTCAAATACGAGATCGATAAGGTAAGCGGCTTTCTTAAAATCGATAGGCCGCAAAAATTTTCCAATATGATTCCCACGCTTTACGGATTCATACCGCAAACCTTTTGTGCGGAAAAGGTGGCCGAATTCGCCGAACAGAAATCGGGTAGATCGGTAACCGGAGGCGACGGGGATCCGTTGGATATTTGTGTTTTGAGTGAGCGCAATGTGTCGCATGGCGACATTCTTTTACAAGCGATACCCATCGGAGGGTTTCGTATGTTAGACGGCGGCGAAGCCGATGATAAAATTATTGCCGTCATGAAAGGAGACACGTTTTACCGGCAATGGAATGACGTGTCCGATTGTCCGGTATCCTATATTGACCGCTTGAAACATTATTTTCTGACCTATAAACATCTCCCTAACGAAGCCAGTATTTGCGAAATCACACATGTTTATGGTCGAGAGGAAGCTCACGAAGTGATCAGAAGATCCTTAGCGGATTATCAAAACCATTTCGCTTGCGACTCATAAATTTTCCTGATTAACAAGTTTCTTCAGCTAAAGCAGCAATTCCCAATTTGGGGATCAAAAAGGGTTTGGGGTGTGCTTGGCGAGGATGTCGGCAGCAGGGAGCTGCCGCCAAGCCCCCATGGATGGGTTTACGGCGTTCCTCGACAGGCATACCCCATACCCTAAGATCGGCGAAAATGCTCAAACTGGGAATTGCTGCAGCTAAAGCCTAAAGATCAGCATATCCCTAGCAGGGCGAGGTTCGTAAGCCATGCGCGCCAAGCTAAAAACGGCCAACCCGCATCACGCTCTTTCCCAAGCTCCAGCTCTCGCCGTTATACATAAGTCGTAGATATACCGTCTTGCTATCTTGGCAAATGTGACCCCGATACCCTTTATTGTTGTTTAGCGTAACCGACTTTCCCTCACCTAGCGTTAGGTGAGGGACGACGAAGGCGTCCGCTCCCACAAGGGGCTGGATGCTCTGTGGGAGCGATCCCCAGATCGCGATCTCGGAGCCACTGATATCCAATATCCGAAGATTTATAAAACAGCACCGTTTCCAGTTATACGATGATCTCTGTTTAGCAAGTTTACCGATATGTGTGTATAACGAAGAGAGCTCCAGCTTGGGAAAGACACCCCGGAAGCTCTAGCTTCCTGAGGCCGGCGCAACATTCGCTCATTCATAATCAGTCCCTACTCGCTCGCTCGTTCAATCTTTCTTAATTGTCGGGAGGCTAGAGCTTTCTAAACGTAATTATTCACACCCCCTATCGTTCCCACGCTCCGGCGTGGGAATGAAGACCGAGACGCTCTAGCGTCTCGTACCGCTGGAGCGGTACTCAGGCATTCCCACGCAGAGCGTGGGAACGATAATTGCCGGGGGACTGAATAGTTACTTCTAAACAGGCTACCCAAGCTGGAAGCTTGGTTAACAGCATATTGTAGTTTTTGCGACTCCGACTGGCCCCTGCGCGGATACTTGGCTTCGGCAAGCGGAAACATATTGCTAATCAGGTACATTTTTGCTACCTAATTTGGGCATCGGGGTGCCCCGTTCGTTATTAGCGACTCGTAGAATCTTTGATGAGCCTGCTTGAATTGGCCAAGGGTCCAAAGGTTTCTTACATCGAACCGAGTATCTAAATTTTGGCAAATCGGGAGTTTGAGTGTTTGAATAGGGGCGGTTCTAATTCTGATTATCTATTGAGAAGTACGTTCATCTAAGACGGTAAATGCATCGAGCTTGACGCAGAGCTTTGTTTCCGGGAGATGCTGATGCTGGTCCGCCACGCCCGCACTTTCATTTGCCGGGGCGATGATCATACCTTCATGATCGTTAGGATGACCTCACTAATGTCAGCACACGAAGGACGATGGGCTTCATTGCATTCATGTTACTTGTTTTTGATTTTTAAGAGCTTTTGTAACTGTATTTCTTAATGATGACCGGGCACAGCGAGATCAATGCCACTACGGCCAATGACAGGATGATGTCGAATCGGAATATGTCCTGTAATGAAGTGATTTGTTCGAGCATGTTGCCGCCATTCGCATAAATGAATGAAGCCGGCGTAATGCCGGCTAGCGTGCTCGTTGCATATTTCCTGAAGGAAATTCGGGACAGGCCGGCCAAAATATTGATCAGAAAATAGGGCACGACCATGACTAACCGCAACGACAAGAAATAATAGAATCCGTTCGTCTCGATTTCGTTCTCGATCGTCTTCAATCTATCGTAATAACGTTTTTCGAATAGATCCTTGAATGTGTAACGGCTAACACCGAAGCCGACCAGGCAGGCCAATAGAGTGGCGCCGATGTTGTAAAAGGTCCCCCAATAGAATCCGAAAAAGTAGCCGCCCAACACTTTCAGCGGGGCGGCCAGCGGAATCGGCGAGTTGATGAAAAGCATGCAGGCGACAAAAAACAACAGAACCGACAAGCCATAATGTTCTTCGATGAAATCGCGCAGGTTGGCTTCATTGGCCTTGACATTGTCGATCGTCACGATATCGGCCATGTAAAAAGACATCACGATGATCAAGCTTATAATGGCCAGCCATAACTTAACGTTTTTCATAAGCGAGCCTCAAAAGATTCGCGATACTTTTAGTGTCGAAATCATCAGCAAGCCTTGTATGACAATAATGAACGGCCATACATTCAGGCTTTCCGGAAAATTGCAGTAGATCAAAAAAAGAACCGGAAACAGTACGCCATTGACCGTAATCGGTACGCCTTCGAAACCTTGCGCTTCCGAAACGTTGTATCGGGCCAATCTGAACATGCCGCAGGTGATGAAAAATAACAATAAAATCGATACCCAGGGCGCCGGTGTTTGCAAGGCGTAAAAGAGAAACATCGGCGCGACGCCGAACGATATTAAATCCGACATTGAATCGATTTGTTTGCCGAACGAATTCTTCTGATGCATCAAGCCGGCAACTTTACCGTCCAATATGTCGAAAATCACCGCGATGAATAATAAAGTTGCACTGAGCACGAAATTTCCTTCGATTGACATGATGATGGAAACAATTCCGCAGGACAGATTCGCTACCGTGAAAACGTCCGCTAGTTTCAGATATTTGATTAGATACATGATCACCCCGCTGATATGAACCCCGATACGTGATCGTAAAAAGATATTGTGACAGGATGATGAAGCGATAAACCTAAAAAGAGCAGTTGAGAGACTCAAACTAACGTTCGGCCTAAGCCATTCGGCTATGCTCAGGAGAGCCGTGTCGAAGGGTGAACGTTAGTTTGAGGCTTCACCAAGCCGGTGTAAGTGTTGTAGACCCTTCATACTTCGACTTGGCTCAGCACGAACGGTCTACAACACTCGCCAACTGCTCTTTTTAGGATAAATGTTTGCTCATCGCCGTCCCATCCTAGTTAAATCGAAAACATTCATCGATTTGTCATATTATCGAGCCAATATAAGACCGCCGGAATCGCAAAACCGATCCGAATTTTCCAACTTTAAAATTTTCGCCATGACCAACAATAATCTCGAGCATCATCTAAACTCCCGTTCGCTGGAGACGATATTTAAAGAACATCTCGACAATTCCCTCGACTGTGCGAAGGTATTGGGCCAGCTGTTTTCGAATTTGGACGAACGCGATCTCCACATCGAACAAGCCAAGATTCTGGAGGAAAAGGGAGACAAATTGACCGAGGAAGCGTTTCGCGCGCTCGAGCATTTGACCTACTCGGAGTACATTCGCATCACCGAGGAATTGATCAAACGCCTCGATGACATAGTCGATGGCCTTAACAATACCGCACGCCTGATCGATATCTGTCACCCCAAACAAATCGAAGACGCCGCGCAAGACATGCTCAAGGTCATACTCTCGATGATCGACCGACTCAGAATCGAAATCGGCGGCTATCCCAACAATGATTTGGCTAACGTCAGAACTTGCTCTAAGGAACTCAAGCACCATGAATCTAGCGCCGATGCCATTTATCACGACTGGCGGAAGAAACAGCGCAGTCTTCTCGTAATGTCTTTGATCGACGAGAGCAATTGGACCGAAATTCTGGGTGTGCTGGAGGAAACGACCGATGCCGCCTATCATGCTGCGCTTCTACTCGAGCGCATTATTCGTTATCGTCAGAGGGCTTGAGACGGTTTGGACCGTAGTTCAAACATTTTTTCACCGGCCATATTAAAGCTATTCATCATTCGTAGCTAAAAAGATGATTCGATTATTAAACAAGACAAAAAACCGGAACGCCTTGTCTTCGGATAGCCGAGTAGGTTGGGTTAGGCGGCAGCCGTAACCCAACCTATATGACTTCGATCGTGAAAATAATCAAGCACCTATTACACGACGACGACCAACGCTGATCAAGCCGATCAACGCCGAACCTAACAACCAAACTGCAGCCGGTACGGGCACCGCTGTCACATTAGCAAAAGAATTAGCGGAGAAAAGAATCGTGTCGCCATCGTTCACCAGAAAAGCTAATCCAAGCGTTTTGCTTTTGCTTTCCTGATCAGCAAAACCAAACGTCTCTAACTCTAAGAAAGAACTTGTGGTCATGGTTTCCAGACCATTTTGAGAAAAGATATCGGCCCAGAAGTTTACCCCCGCAAAGGCGTAATCGCCCGATTGACCGTCTATGACCGCGCTGATGTCATAGTCTGCTGTGAATAATAATAATCCGGAACCGTTAATTTCAATAGTCGCGTGTCGATCAACAGAAGCCAAGCCATAGCCATAAGAAGTTTGAGTGGAAGCCAGCATTTGTGATTCGTCTGCTTGTGCATTCGACCCTCCTAGCGAGACACTGATAGGGCTTGTCCAATCATTTTCAAAATCATATTGCCAATTATGGAGAGCATCAACCTCTACATCTACCTCTGTGTATTTATCCGAATAGCTATAATCCGGGATACCTGAGCCCAGATCGATCGCGGTAATATTAAAGGTGCTCCAATCTAAGAATGCCGACGCGGCCGATGCGCTCAAAGCCACGCCTGTATTAAACAATAATGCTAATCCGCCGACTGCGGACAAAACTGATTTTTGTAAAGAAATAGTCATTGTAATACTCCAAAAATTAAAGATAGGGTTTTCCTTTTATTTATAACAATATCAAGTAGCCCAGAAACTTCAGCCGAGTAGATCGGGTTAGGCGGCAGCCGTAACCCGACCTGCGTGACTATGATTCATAGCCTCATTGATAGTTATTTTTCAGCTCCATGTCTGGGTCGGTTTATCGCCCGAAACCGGAGCCTTTAACGATATCGACGCGGATTCGCTGGCCGGTGATGCCGAAATCGTCGTCATTGATCAGAATCAATTCTTTTTGGTTGGTCAATCCCAGTCCTTCCAGCTTCTCGGCGAATTGCGGTTCGGCGCCGTCAAGCGAAGAAGCAATGAAGCGGAGTTTTTTTCCGACCGGTTTAACGCCTACCGCCGACAAATCCGGATATTGTTCAAGCGTTGGAATGGTCAGAGGATCGTCCCATTCGGAACCCGCGATATTGGTCGCGCCTTTCAGATCGATCTCGTACAACGCGGTCGCTTGGTCGGTACGTTCGATCACCAAAAGACGCTCTTTATCGAGCCACATCATTTCGCTGATACGCAGATCGCGTACCCGATTGGCATCGGTCACACCGACATTTTGCAAGATACTGACCGGATCAAGCTGATAGACCCACTCGCCGACGACCTCGATCTTCGAACCTTTAGGATGTGCCTTCAGGCGAGCTTTGTAGAGACGAATATTCGGCGTATCACGCACTGTTGTATTCGGGTTGTCGAGAGGACTTTGCACGATGAAATATAGAAACCTGAAATCCGGCGAAACCGCCATCGATTCGATGCCTCGATTGATGCGGCGTTTGGCCAACAACTCTGGCAACGAGCCTTCGATTGGGTAACCGGCAGGTAAGCCTTCAACCGGATGTGTGTACTCGTTCTCGGTACCGGCCGGCACGAAACGTTTCAGAATGCGTCCGTCAGAGGCAACTTCAACAAGTCCAGTGGCGTTTTCTTCGCCGATGAAAAACCGACCGCCGAAATGAGGCAAGCGAACCACGCCTTCGGCATCGATCGCGCTTGCATCTTGATCGAGCACGTTACCGGCGCCGTCGCGCGGTATTTCGGTCGTGCCGGTGATTTGCGGGTTCAGCAAACCGCTGATCGGCGTGCCGTCAATATTGCGTAATGGAATGACTTTAAGTACTTTCAACAAACCGCTTTTTTCCATGCGCAGTTGATAGATACTGGGGGCGTAATCCGGACGTGGGTAGATACGCCCGACGCCGGCAGCGACTCCCCGCTCCGGATCGGCTGGACACGCGACTTCGGCAGTCAATCCTAAAACCGATGGTGCAGCGCCGCAAGTAAAATTTGGGCCCCGGTCGCCAACCGTCCAAATGATGTTGGGTGCATCGCCCGGTCCGCGGTAACTGCCGCTGCCGGCGCCGCCGAATAATGAAAGTGTGTTGCCCCCCGCCGGATGGGTGTACACCCCCAAATCGAGCGCCGGATCGTCGATCGCGGGCTCGAAAGAGGCCTTGATTTCAAGGGCCGAGGCGCCGGCCACCTGAACCAGGAGGCCCGCACCGATTAATGATTGAATCATTTTTTTCATTTTATCCTCAATTGCTATGGTTGACTTGATCGGGCTGACTGCAGTCAAACTCGATTGTTCTATACAGTCAGTCGGATTTATTTCCTATTACTGAAGCGGGTTTATTTTTCTTATGTAAGAGCGAAAGTTTTTATACCAAAGGCGATAATCCGCCTGTGTTACGCAGCCATCGTTGTCATAATCGGCTTCGCGGTTGAAGCGTGGCCTACCCTCGCATTGACCCATGACACGCCGGAAAGCGACAAAGTCTCTATGATCGACCGAACCGTTATTGTCTAAATCGCCCGGCACGAAGATCTCCAGAACAATCGGGTCGTGATCGGACGAACGGAACACATCCGGGTTATAGAATCGTTCGATCTGTTCTGCCGATTTGAATTCGACGTTGTAATCCAACGCGCGCGGCTCATCGGCGTTGATATGCCAAATCTGCGTATCTTTCACCTGCTCGAGTAAGGCGGAGTTAGCCAGCGTATGATCGAGGTATCCGGATTCGCCTCTAAAGACGAAAGTGTAAGCATCACTGCGGCCGATAAAGCGTGCCAATAAATCGGTAAATCCTGCATTGTTGAGTGCTGCGATTGGGTCTTCTTTGGCATAAGCGTTCAAATCACCGATGATGAGTTGATTCGCTGAGCCGCTACCGGTCGGGTCGGTTTTCAACCAGTCGGCCAGCGCTTCGGCAGCCTCTGTACGGGTTAAATTGCAATTGCCTTGACCGTCTCCGATGTCCGGATCGCCGATATCGTTGCAATCCGAACCTTTCGATTTGAGATGATTAACCGAAACCGTCACAATTTTATTGGATGCTTTATCCAAGAAGGACTGTGCCAAAACTGGCCGGTTTTTATCGTCGTTGAAGCGCGGATCGATCGATGAATTCAAGATCGCCGCTGCGTTAACGGGCGTTGTTTTGGCCGGCTTATAAATGATGCCGTTCGCGATTGCATCGTTGCCAATACGATTGACGCCTGGATCGACATATGCATAGGTGCCAACGCCGGCCTTTTGGTTTAATGCATCCACCAAGTCGGATATCGCGCTTTCCGGGCCGAAACCATCGTTTTCTAATTCCATCAGACCGATGATGTCGGAGTCGAGCCCTTCGATTGCCGCGACGATTTTGTCCGTTTGACGATTGAGTTCAAGCATCGAACTAGCACCGCGCGAGGTCGGGAAACCGCCGCCGAAGCCGTCGCCGTTAAAATAGTTGAGCACGTTGAAGCTGGCGACTTTCAGCGAGCCGAATCCGGACATTTCAGGTGGAGTTTCAGACCTTGGATTGCTTTTTTCGAAGACGGGCAACTCGATCGGCTGCAGGCGGAAAGCGCCGAAATCGTAGGCCAAAACACCCATCGCATCGGTTACGGTATCGCCGCTACGCAGCGTATTATCGGCACTCAATCCGTTAGGACCCGGGTATATCAGCGGATCGGGGTTTTGCCGGTTGCTACCGTCGTCGATGATCAACCGATTCAAAGCGCTTTGTTCGGCGTAACTGCTCGCCGCTTCGCCGGGCTCGGCTACTTGGGTCGGAATCATCAGACGACCGCCCGAAGAAACGACGGCTTCGCCGAAACGGCCTAAATTAAAGTTTTCGGTGACAGTCAACGTTTGCGGCAAATTAACGAGCATACCTTCACGCCATTCCGGATCGTTGGTTTCAGGATCGAACGGCAAGGTCAATTCGGTCAAAGCGGGCAATAGCGAACCGGTTGCACAAACGTCGACCGATGCGAGATTGACCAGGCGAGTCATATTAAATTGTTCCGAAACGGAACCGACCAGATGAACGGTATCGCCGGTATTGACCGGTACAGTGGAGGCGACGAACAACCCTTCCGATGTTCTGATATCGTCATCGGTGTCATGATCTTCCTCTTGCACGAAAAAGCCGTTCAGACCGCCGGCACCTTGAAACAAACCGGTTACAACCGCTTCGACATGTTGCACGGTGTCGGTCAGTGGACTAGCGTCACCCGAACCTTGAATCGAACTGATTAACGTAGCCGGTCGGCCGCATTGCGAAACCGGCGGCGGAGGCGGTTCAACCGTGCCGAATATTTGACCGTTATTGACGGCACCGAACGATTCCTGCGCGGCATCGTTCCAGACAAAGTCTTCGTAAACCGTGCCGCTGCCGGTCAGTTGCAGCGAAGTTCCGATTGGTGTCGAGCTGCCTTGCGCGAAGCCGATGTCGATGCTGGTCAAACCTACGGCTGGGCCGTTACCGGCAACGATGACGCCCTCGTAACTGAGAAATTGGATGACGGTATCGTTTCCGTCGACCAGTACAAACCCATCATTGGGGCCATTTTGCAGGCCGTTGACAGGATAGTTGATTACCACATATCCGAAACCGTTACCCGAATCGGGTATCGTCCCGGTCAATGTTTCGTTCGCGGTTGGGGAAGTATAAACAACCCCGTTGCTCGGGTTGTTACCGTTGTAACGCACGATGCGCCAGCCGGTCAGATTGGTTCCGGCCGGTCCTGCGATTTCGATCGCTTCGCCGACATCGGTGCCGACATTGTCGTAATGAATTTCGTTGATGAAAACAGGCGTAACAGCCTGTGCGGCAAACACCGGAGCGGCGGACGCCAAAACGGCGATGGCCGTCTTGAGCGGCGTAAACGTTTTAAAGAACGGCATGCAAGAACTCCCCGAAAAAGTGGTTATGCGCACATAGCGCTTTTTATCATCGTTCGGCTTCGTTAGATTAGCCTGCAGCGGCTATTCGTAGGTTGGTGAGATTAAAATCTATCGATGCAGAATCAAGCAAAGCTTGCTCTCGAATCGTTATAAAATGATGACGGTTCGAAGGCATTTTGATGAAAAGTAATACGCAATAGATACAAGCCTTAGAAGCTTCCCGAAGGTTTTCGAAAGATGTGCGGGGATTGCGCGGTTCTGAAGAAGCGGATTATGAACACGAGAAAAAATGTACATCCTTGTACATAGGATTCCGGCAGTGAGGATAGAGTGGTTTGCTTGCTTATGGTGTGATGATCGACTGCGTTGAAAATTCGGACGGCGCAGGAACTTTAACCGGTTCACCGCCTAGCGTTTGTTGTAAGTAGTCGATTAAGCCTTGCGCGTAATTAATGAAGGTATCGGTTACCCGGCCTTCATCACTGGCTTTTCTGAAAGTTGCGTAACCATCGCCGCCACCCGCCAGGAAGCTGTTCGTGACGACGACATAAGTCGCATTCAGATCGATTGGCAGCCAGACGCCGTCTTTTTTGATTTCGATATTGCTGAAGCGCTGGCCTCTCGGTTGAGTCAAGTCGACATCCCATCGAATCGCCGAACCATAGGGGTAAGCGCCGTCGGAGCCATTATTATCCAAGATATTACCCAACCCCTCTTCCAAGCTGTCGACAACCTCTTGTCCGGTCAGGTCGAGCTCGACCAGCGTGTTCGAGAACGGCAGCACGGTATAAGCATCGCCGATCGTAATATTGCCCGGTGCTAATTGAATGCGAACCCCGCCGGCGTTTTGCAAAGCAATATCGGCTCTGAAGGCTCTGGCGAGGAATGCATCGGTAACGATTTGCTGAATGAAGCCGCCATTGATGGAAAGTTGCGCGCCGGAATCAGCCACCGCATCCGCCGGTAATCCTTGTCCGCACTCCGGGCTGCCGCTGCGAGGACGGTTCGGCATACGACGCTCGCAGAGCCATTCGCCGGCTGCGCCGATGATATCCTTGCTAAACTCGGTAACCTGTCCGGCATAACTATCCAAAATTGCTTGCGCTTGGGGATCCGGATCTACGATGTTTAGTTGTGGAGCCGCATCGATGATCGAGCGAATTTCGGTTGCTTCGGGTTCTGCAATCACGGTCTTGTTTGCACCCGACCCTCGCGTGAAGGTATCTCCTAGCAGTAGATATGGCACGCCGCCGCAGCTGGCCAATTTACCGTCCTCAAAAGTGACGTTTAATTCGCCGACAACCCACGAATATTGCCAAGCCTGAGCGATACAAACCTGTTCTGCGTCTTTGTTCAGGGTCGAAGTCGGATAAGGACCGGACGAAGCCAGGCCAAAAGCATTAAAGTTTCCGAGTAAAGCATGCGAATCTCCGCCGATAATCGCATCGACCCCCGAAATCTGATTAGCCAAATTAATATCGTTTTGATAACCGTAGTGAGTCACCAGCACGATATTCTCGATGCCTTTAGCTTTCAGTTCATCGACATAGTGTTGAGCTGTTTCGATTTCATCAAGAAAGACCGTCGACTCGAAGGGTTGCGAGGAAACTCGGGTTTTTTGGGCTATATCGATACCGATAAACCCGACTTGCTGACCATCGAACTCCTTGATCACATAGGGTTCGATATAGTCGTTTCGAGCATTCGCCGCCAATGGTGTACCGAGGGCCGGAACAACATTTGCCGCAACCGTAGCCGTATCGCAGTTGGAGTCCGAATTCAACCAATCGAGAAATTGCGCCAAAGCGGCATCGCCGTCATCAAACTCATGATTGCCGAGTGCGAAAATATCGAAACAAGCCGTGTTCATTAAATCGGCATCAGCCTGACCTTTGAACAATGTGTAATATAACGTACCGGTGATGACGTCGCCGGCATGTACTTTCACGACATTGTCGAGTTCATTTTCGAGCGCTTTGATTTTTGCCGTCACTCGGGGGAAGCCGCCGAACGGTATATCGAATGCGCCGCCAGATGTCCCCAGATTCAAACGGCCTGCATCAGGCTGTAAGTGCGAATGATGATCGTTGATGTGTAAAATATTAATGGTTAGCGGTCCGTCGTTGTCAAGCAGCGTTCCCTTTGCAATGCCTTTAACGACTTTCGCGCCCGGAGCAGAGGCGATTCTTAACTTGAACGATTTATCAGGCTCGGCTACATCATTGTCGAAAATCGGTATGTTGATAGTCGCCGATTTAGCTCCAGCAGGAATCGTGACTCTTTGAGCGCCAGGGCGAAAGTCACGGGCGGGTTTTGCGGTGCCGCGCAACGGCACGGCATTTATCTTTATGCTTTTGCTCGTCGGGCGGTTAAGTTGAATGGAAAATGAAATGACGCCTTGGTTCTCATAAGCTGATGCGTTATTAAGGGTCAATTTAGGTTGCGAGTTTTTATTGGCCCATGCGCCATGCGCGGATAATAGGCCAACTAAAACTAGTAAAAGTTGGGACTGAGGTTTGATTCGGAACATTAAAATCCTCCAACATGAAGAATGAATTGATTAGAGAAGACAGCAATTAGGATTTATCGGTCGAATACTATTTGGAAAACTTATGTAGACGCAGTAACGCCAGGATTAGCATTAAGCAGTTTAGATTTAAGGGAGCGGCGGTTATGCCGAATAGACTGAATGGGCGATGTGCCCTGAAATCGAGCCGAAAAACCATTAGAGAATCGACGAAATTTCGTTCAACAGCTGTTATTGCCGAAACCGCAACGGTTTTAATGTTCATGATACTTTCCTCGAGAATGCATGTAAGGCGTCCGAAATGCTATAAGGCTCATATGACAAAATCATGAATTAACCTAAAAAGAGCAGTTGAGAGCCTCAAGCTACCGTTCGCCCTGAGCTTGTCGAAGGGTGAACGGTAGTTTGAGGCTTCACCAGGCGGGTGAAAGTGTTGTAGACCCTTCATGCTTCGACTTTACTCAGCACGAACGGTCTACAACACATGGTAACTGCTCTTTCTAGAATTAATGGTCATGAAATGCGCTTTGTTATTTATAGGGAGGGGCATTTTAGGAGGGTAAAAATAAAACATGCAAAACAGTATAAACGGTTTATACTGTTAATGAACCTGTCTTAAGGAGGCATCATGAATACAACCAAGCCAAAATCAAAAAATTCGACAATAGAATTAATTGAAACCGAAACCGCACTTCAGGCTAAAAAGGTCGCCGCCAAAAAAGCGCCTAAAAAACAGGCTACGGCTAAATTAGCCGAGCCGGAAATTAACGTAAAAAAAGCTGAAAGCGAAGCTCAAAAGCCGCTTAAAAAGAAAAAAGCCGCCAAGGCCAAAGTGATCCGTGACAGTTTTTCGTTTCCTGAAGAGGATTACCAGAAAATTTCGGCTTTGAAGAAAACCTGCCTATCGGCCGGTGTTCATATCAAAAAAAGTGAACTTCTTCGCGCCGGACTACATTTACTATCGAAATTGGACATTGAAAGTCTTAAACAGGCTTTGGAGCAAGTCGAAAAAGTCAAAACCGGCCGGCCAAACGCTTCTGAATCTTAGCCGGTAAAGTTATACCTTTCGCACTTCAAATTTCGGCAGTGCCGGAGGAGGCCTCGGGGTGCTCGGTAAAGGCTTTGCCAGCATGGAGCTGGCATAGAGCCTACATGGACGTATTCACGGCGTCCTTTGACGGGCACCCCGAGGCCGAATTTTCATCTACGATAAGTATAGTTAATTATTGAGTATAGAGGGAGTAATGGGTTTTAACTCAATTGTCTTTTTATCATGCTAGTGTGTTGGGATGCTGAGTAAAGAACTATACCGTTGGCTGTCATGACCGGAGTTAAATTCCCTGAACTCGACCAATTAGAACGCATTATTGATCAGCTAGGCGCAAGGGCACAGGTCGACGTAGTTACGCAAATTCAATATTACGATATTGAGTTTCCTATCTATTGCATCAGTGTTGGATCGACAGAATTGGATGCACCGGTGCTTGGTTTTTTTGGCGGTGTGCATGGGCTCGAGAAGATCGGTTCCGAAGTGATTTTATCTTACTTGCAAACCGTCGCACAGTTGTTGGATTGGGACAGAGAATTTTTAAATCGTCTTGAGCGAATGCGATTGGTATTCGTGCCTATCGTGAATCCGGTCGGAGTTTATCTCGGTACTCGAAGCAATGGCAACGGCGTCGATTTAATGCGCAACTCACCCGCCGAGGGCTCTGGCAAACGCCGATTATATAGCGGGCATCGAATCTCGGCCCGACTGCCTTGGTATCGAGGTAGTAAAGTGGCAATGGAGATGGAGGCGCAAGCTTTGTGTAGCGTCGTCGAGCACCACCTTTTTAACTCGCCCTTATCGATTGCGCTTGATTTGCACTCGGGGTTCGGTGTTCGGGATCGCTTGTGGTTTCCGTATGCGTCAAAAAAAACACCTTTTACTTTTATTGCAGAAACCGTGTCCTTAAAGGAACGCTATGATTGTTGCTATCCGCATCATATTTACACAATTGAGCCGACTTGCAAGGAATACGTGATTAATGGCGATTTGTGGGATTACTTATTCGATGAGTTTGTTGAACAGTTTGGTTCCGAGCGGCTGTTTCTTCCGTTTACGTTGGAGATGGGGTCATGGCTTTGGTTGCGAAAAAACCCGATGCATTTATTTCTAAAACACGGCTTATTTCATCCGATCTTACCGCATCGACAGCAAAGAATTTTACGGCGGCATTTCATGTTGTTCGACTTTCTTCAACGGAGCCTATTGTATCCGGAGCAGTGGACAAAGCTCGATCAACAACAAAGGCAGCTAAATATAAACAAAGCTTTGAGGCTTTGGTATGAATGAGTCGCTCGGAAAACATTGGATTTTGCTCAGAGGTCTAGCTAGGGAGTCCGCGCATTGGGGCGATTTCGTGCCGCTATTGCAAGACGTATTTCCGGCATCCAGGATCAGCTTGATCGATTTGCCGGGCACGGGTTGTTATCATCGAAAAGTCAGTCCATGCTCGATACGAGCGATAGCGGAAAGTGTGCGACATGACGCGCTTGCGAAAGGCTTGCTGGAAACGCCTGTCTCAATTCTAGGGCTTTCGCTCGGAGCGATGGTTGCCTGGGAATGGTTGAGCCGTCATCCTGAAGACATTGCCGGCGAGGTTTTGATGAATACCAGCTTTGCCGATCTAAGTCCCTTTTATATGCGCTTGCGTCGGCAAAGTTATCGCGATTTTGCCGAATTGGCGATGACGCGCGATATTTTTCGGCGAGAATCCCGCATTGTTCGTTTGGTTAGTAATCGAAAAAATCGTTATGAAGCGATCATCGATGAATGGGTGCGGATACAAAAAGCGCGACCGATTTCCACTAAAAATGCTTTACGACAAATTGTCGCGGCAGCTACTTATAAGCCGAGCAACAGCAATCCTCAGCGTCCGATTTTGTTATTGAACGGGCAGGGTGATCGTCTGGTATCGCCCGTATGTTCTGAGGCTATTCATAACAAATGGCGTATTGAACTGCGTGCCCATTCCTGGGCCGGCCATGATTTGACCCTCGATGACGGCGAATGGGTGGCGACGCAAATACAGGATTGGGTTGCGCAATTAATAAAGAAACGATGAAAAAGGGGTATAAAGCGTTACCCGAATTCAACTGGCCCTTACAAATACTGATTTAACAAAACGGTCATGGAAAGGACATTATTTTGAAACCCAATGCGTATAGAGTCGTTTTGCCGGAATTAATCGGCATCCCAAAATGACTAAGAGGAGAGACTCAATGCGCATCATTTTAAACACAATAGCGGTTACCGCCCTACTGTCCTTATCGTTATCCTCATCGGTATTAGCCGATTCGAAAGACAAAAATCCATCATTCAACGCTAGGGGGGCGAGTGCTGCTAAGCATCATAAGATCAATACCCAGCCCATAAAACACGGAAAAAACAAAAAATTCAACGTCCAACTTGGACCTCGCCCTTATTTCTTAATCGAGGACATGGACGATGGTAAACTGAAAACCGCTTTGCAACAATGTTCAGAAGGTCCGTTTTATAAAACTGATTTCTCGATCGGTCACCGGGGCGCGGCACTGCAATTTCCCGAGCATACCAAAGAATCCTATGAAGCGGCTGCCAGAATGGGAGCCGGTATTTTGGAATGCGACGTAACCTTTACTAAGGACAAGGAATTGGTCTGCCGCCATTCGCAATGCGATCTGCATACGACAACCAACATTCTTGCGACCGAACTCGCCGGCAATTGTTCAGTCCCACCCGACTACAGCAGCGACAAACCGTTCGCTAACGTTAAGTGCTGCACCAGCGACATTACGCTCGCTGAATTCAAAACTCTCAAAGGAAAGATGGATGCCGGAAACCCGGATGCAAAAACGCTCAACGAATATCTGAATTCGACTCCTAATTGGCGCACCGACCTGTATTCCGCCAATGGAACGGTGTTGAGCCACGCCGAAAGTATCGAGCTGTTCAAAGCGCTGGGCGTCAAAATGACACCGGAATTGAAATCTCCGAGTGTGGAAATGCCTTTCGACGGATTCTCACAGCAAGACTACGCGCAAAAAATGATTGACGAATACAAAGCTGCGGGAGTTAAAGCCAAGGATGTCTATGCACAGTCTTTTAATCTGGACGATGTGTTGTACTGGATCGACAATGAGCCGAAATTCGGTAGAAAGGCGGTTTTTCTGGAAAACCTGAATACTGAGGCCGATTTATCGGGTGCGATCTCCCGGTTGCCGCTCTTAGTCCACGAAGGCGTCAACATTGTCGCACCGCCGCTTTGGGCGTTGGTCACTTTGAATGCTAAAAATCAAATCGTACCTTCTGATTATGCAATAAAAATCAAAGAAGCGGGCCTTGACATCATTACTTGGACTCTGGAACGATCGGGCTTGCTGAAAAACGGAGGCGGCTTTTACTATCAATCCGTTACCGATGGTGTCGGCAAGGATGGCGACACGATGGTGATGTTAGATGTTTTAGCCAAACAAGTTGGGATTATCGGAATTTTTACCGATTGGCCCGCGACCGTCACTTATTATGCAAACTGCATGAAATTGAAATAACTGAAAAGAAGCCCGCTCCGGGAACAGCCCGAAACTTAGACTTGCTATTACAAGGTGCTGCCGACAATCGACGGATCGTCGGCAGCTTAAAATTAAATTTCTGCGGCTAACGACTGAATTGATATAAGGCAAACATAAGGAGACGCTACGGGTAAGAATCTTAATAGAGCCTAGCCGAGTTGTTTCCGATCATCACTGTACCGGAAAAGCCGTCGATTTTTCTTAATTTTTCGACTAAGCATACATCTTGATTTTTACAAGGTAATTTTTATGAAACGTTACCGTTTTCACACTTTTTTCCACAGACAGAGTTCGCCTTCGAAAAAGATAAGTCCTTGCTCAGAAACTTAGTTTAGTTACTAAATCTTTAAGGGAGAAAATAGGTATAAGGTATTGATATATATTTATATATAGGAAATTTGTGCAATTTTTATACAATTTGAATCAATATCAATAGTTATGCGGTATAAAGTGTTAATCAAACAAGAGGTCCACAAATTTATCCACAGATACTGTGAATAACTTCGCATTTTTTCTCTTGTTAAATTCCACAAATTACGAACTCCGAAATTTTACTGTGAAAGTTCGAATTCCTTATCTAATTTTTCGATATGTAAAAATCTGCTGTAAAAATGCCGGTTCCGAATAGGGTACGGTTGCTCGACCTGCAGGAGTCGGTGGCAGAGAGCCGCCGTCTACCCCTTATTTCCCTTCCCAGGTGTTGAGCAAAATAGCATTGCCATAAAAAACAAAAATCTGACCGCGCAAAGTATAGCTATTGACGGCTTTCTTTAAACATAAACATCGATGCCACCCTCGGCTGCGGACGTCGACTCGATCAATTTTACTACGGCTTCGCCTTCCGCTTCTTGTTGATCTTGAATTTTATTGAGTACCGCGACATTGGCATCGAGTGCGGTTTGCTGCAGGGACATTCGGGTGGCTAGACTGGCTAAGCCCGAGACGGAATCTACCATGACATACTCCTCTTTTTAGTTGATCGCAAACGGGTTATCGGCAAGACCTCTCGTTAGTTGAGATGATGTGTATTTCGGTTTTATGAGAAGGTTAAAAACGGTTATGGTTCTCATGTATGTTTTGAAAACCGAAATGGAAGTGTGGAAGTGCGGCATTTTATCTATCGTAAGCAGCGTTAAACAAGGCTATGTTTTCGTTAATAGTCGGCGTCGACCCGATATGGACTGTCGGGGCCTCGAAGCCATGGGTGGCGAGAGGCTTTTCTTGTCTTGTGGTCTAGATCCCGGCAATCCTTGCCGGGATTACGCTTTCGATGTCTTTACAGCTACCAACGCAAACATAGCCTTAAACAAAGCCCATATTGAGCGGCGCTGAGGACTGAGAAAAACGTTGGATTGTTATCCGATATAACGATACTGCTCAGTTAAATAGTAAATAGCTATTTTTTCTGGAAATAATAAATGTCGCCGTATTTACCTTTGAGCGTCATGCTTTTTTCATCTTTTTCGAGTAGCGAAAAAATATCGAAGCGATCGGAGCGACCCAACAAGGCTATTTTCAGTTTGCCGTCCTCTATTACGTATTTTACCGGCAATTGGTCATAATATGAGCCCTCTCGAGGGATATTCGTAATAGTGACTTTTCCGTTATTAAAAGCCCAAGTGTCTTCACGTTTTAACTTTTCTTTGGCATCGATTGATTTTTTAGTATATTCCAGTTTCCACTTGCCTTGAACGTCTTGAATCGATTCGAAGGCGGCTTCAGCCCAAGCATGGCCTGTAATAACCATTAAACCTAATAAAGCTGCAAATTTTATAATTCTCATAGTTTTACCCTTGTGTTATATAAGCGACTTCATTGTACGCGTGCTGAAGTAAAGTATCTCGAAATTTTTTGCAAGTTCGTTGTTTTCGATTAACTGCGCCATATAGCTTTCGCAGTTCAAATTTGGGCATTAAGGAACGAGCATGAAATAACTTCGACGAATGCTGAAAGGGGGTTCGGTGGCTCGATTGCCATGGATGTATTCACCCAGCACCTAAATTCCATAGCCCTTTAGCTATGGTAACTATCGTGCATAATTCTAGGTGCTGGGTTCACGGCGTCCTGTCAAGCGAGTCGCCGAACCTCCACAGTGCCTAAAACTTGTAGAAGTAAATTTGTGCATATTCCTAACATATTGAGGTGGCGGGGCGCGCGATCCCCTGCTATCAGAAAGCAACAGCCTTATAGACCTGTCCGGCGAGTAACCGAACCCGCTACAAATCTCATAGCTCCAAGAAGTAATTTTTCACGAAATCCTTATACGCTACTATTTTTAATTAATTTAACTACAATCAATTCCATGCGTGTCCTTCTTTTTCAAGTAAGAAGCCGCGGAGTAGATACCGATACAAAACGACATATTTTGGGCTATCCATGCACGGCTATGAAATTGTAAATATCTGGCTTATCGGCGGCATTATTCTCATGCTGCTGGAAATTTTGTTGCCCGGCGGCATAGTGTTTTTTCTAGGGCTCGGTGCCGTGCTGGTTTCCGCTTTGCTTTACACCGGTCTAATAGAGGGCTGGTTACAAGCTTTCACTTTTTGGTTTATCGGCTCTCTCACGTTGGTTTTCGGTTTGCGTGGGGTCGCCCAAAAACTCATTCCGGCACAAGTCGATCAGGGGAAGACCGATGAAGATCTGGATGCCTACGATGCACTGGCTAAAGTCTGCGAGCCTATACCCGCAGGCGGCGAGGGGCGTATTGCGTTTCGAGGCAGCACTTGGAAAGCTAGAAACTATCGTAATGACCAAAATTTGGACGTTGGGGCCGAGGTGCGCATTATTTTTCGCGAAAATCTGGTGTGGGTGGTTGATGCCGTCGAAACCAATAAAACCACGAGCGAAACCGACTCGAATAATAACTCAATAAAATAGGAGTACGTTATGCTTACTACCCTTACGATATTCGTCATATTGGCCGGTATCATTTTTTGGAAGCTGTTGATTATCGTTCCGATGCGTCAATCTTGCGTCTTGGAGCGATTAGGCAATTTTCGATGCGTTCTGGAACCCGGTTATCATGTTGTCGTACCCTTTTTAGACAAGGTGGCTTATCGCCATGAGATTCGCGAGCAAGTGTTCGATATTCCGGCACAAAGCTGCATCACCCGAGATAATATACAGGTTGCGGTCGACGGTATCGTCTATTTGAAAGTGATGGATGCCAAACGGGCCAGTTACGGAATCGGCGATTATCAGATGGCCAGCGTCAATTTGGCGCAAACGACGATGCGTTCCGAAATCGGTAAGCTGACGCTTGGCGATACCTTTTATGAGCGCGATAAATTGAATGAAGCGATTGTACGAGAAATCGACAAAGCCTCGGATCCTTGGGGAATCAAGGTCATGCGTTACGAAATCAAAAATATTTCGCCTTCCGCGCAAGTGGTGCATACCTTGGAAAAGCAAATGGAGGCCGAACGCGAAAAGCGCGCGGAAATTACCTTAGCCATGGCGGAAAAAGAGTCGAAAATTCTGATATCGGAAGGTCATCGTCAGGAGGCGATCAATATTTCCGAAGGTCAGAAACAAAAGCGCATCAATGAGGCTTTAGGGCGCGCGAGTGAAATTGGGATACTAGCCGAAGCCTCCGCCGAGGGCTTGCAGAAAGTTGCCGCAGCCATTAAGAAGCCGGGCGGTGATATGGCGGTAAAAATGCGTTTGGTCGAGGATTTTATCGGTCGAACAGGCGAGGTCATGAAAGGGGCCAATGTATCGGTGTTGCCTACCGATCTTGCTCACATCAAAGGTCTGCTGTCGGCGCTTAATCAAAACCTGCCGGTCGCTAAAATGGGAGCAAACAAATGAATAATGAAGTCAGTCTAATCGATTTATTTAATTTTGCCGTATGGGGCATTATTTTTCTTGTCATCATTACACAGCTATTTCGTTCCATTCGCATCGTTTCCACGCGCACGGCTCTGATTGTAGAGCGTTTAGGCAAGTACAAGGCCACATTGGGCCCTGGTTTTCATGTGCTGATCCCGTTTATCGATGTCGTGACCGCAATACAGGACTTGCGCGAAGAAACCATCGATGTCCCGCCGCAAGAATGTTTTTCCAAGGACGAGGTACAGGTCGAAGTCGATGGCGTCATTTATATGTCGGTTTCCGATCCTATTAAAGCGACTTATGGCGTGACTGATTATCGATTTGCCGCGATGCAGTTGGCGCAGACCACGACCCGTTCGGTGATCGGTACGTTGGAGTTGGACAAAACTTTCGAAGAGCGCGACATGATCAGTCAAGCGGTGGTGGATACGCTCAATGCCGCGGGTGAAACCTGGGGCGTGCATGTGCATCGTTACGAAATCAAGAATATCAAGCCGCCGAGCACGGTTCAGAGCGCGATGGAAAAGCAAGTGACCGCCGAACGGGAAAAACGCGCCATTCTGGCCAGAGCCGAAGGCGACAAGCAAAGCCGGATCAACACTTCCGAAGGCACGATGCGAGAACTGATCAATTTGTCGGAAGGCGAACGCCAACGTTTGGTCAACGAAGCCGAAGGCAGGGCGTCCGAAATTTTGGCCTTGGCGACCGCGACGGCCGAATCCATCGAGAAAATCGGTAATGCAGTCGTCCAGCCGGGCGGCGAGGAAGCCATCAAACTCAATTTATCGGAAAAGTTTATCGATAATATCGCGCATTTGGCCGATGCCGAGACTTCGGTGATCTTCCCGGCCGATTTGACTAATTTGAACCAGCTATTGGAAGCGCTCGATTTACATATTGAACGTCAGGCAAGTGCATGATGGGTTGACTTCTTAGATGAACTTATTTCGTGTACTTCCCTCAATCAAGTCGTTGCGAATGTTCGTCGGCGCTTGCCTGTTGTTATCGCTGTTTGTCGGTATAGGCGGCTTGGCACATGGAAAAAAACCGAATGATTTAGCGGCTCCCGTATACCTGGTAAACATAGATGCCGTAATCAATCCGGGCACGTCCGCCCTGCTTGAGCATGCGGTCGAAACAGCAGAAGCCCATTCCGCAGCTGCGTTGATCCTACGAATCAATACCCCGGGTGGCTTACTGAGTAGCACGCGAGACATGGTTCGCGCAATTTCGGAGTCTAAGGTGCCGGTTATCGGATACGTGGGGCCGGCCGGAGCCAGCGCGACATCGGCCGGTGCGTTTATTTTGCTGTCCACGCATCTTGCGGTGATGAATTCCGGTACAAATGTCGGTGCCGCATCGCCGGTTGCGGGCGATGGCGGCGAGATACAAGGTACCATGGCAAAGAAAATCATGAGCGATACCCGGGCTTTCATGCGGGGTATCGCCAAGCATCACAATCGCAATGCGGATATTGCCGAACGTTTCGTTTCCGAAGCCGAAAGCCTATCTGCCGATGAAGCCTTGGAAGCCAATGTGGTCGATCTGGTGGTGCCGGGATTTTCTGAACTGATGAAAGCCGTTGACGGACGTAACATTCAATTTCAGGGTCAATTGCTTATCCTGGCGCTCTCGGATAAAGAAATTCGCCAGATTACCCCGAGGTTTATCGATCATATTCTGGGGCTAGTCGCGCATCCGCAGATCGCGCACATGCTGGTTTCTGTGGGTCTACTCGCGATTTTTATCGAAATGCTCGCTCCGGGCCTAACCCTTCCCGGTATCCTCGGCACGATCGCGCTGGTTTTGGGCTTAGTCGGCATGCAAGCCTTACCCGTTAACCTTGGTTTTCTATTGCTGTTATTGTTCGGTATTGCGTTGATGATCGCCGAATATTTCGTTGCCGGCTTCGGCGTACTGGGTATCGGCGGAGCGATCGCCTTCGTGCTGGGTAGTTTGAATCTATTCGACGGCCCCATCCCGGCCGATCAGAGCAACACGATATTATCGGTTAGCATTGCAGTGAGTGCCGCAATGCTGCTCGCTACGTTGCTTATCACCGGTAGCTTTATTTTCGGTTCGCGCAATAAAAGCTTGAAAGGCAAAATCGGGGAAGCAATGGTCGATTTCGATAGCAACGGCTATGTGCTGATCGATCAACAACGATTCTCTGCCGATACGCTCGAACCGTTGCGTCACGGCGACCGGATCGAGGTTGTTAAAATTGATCGGAACGACCGCTTACTGGTTAAAAAAGCACGGCAAAATTCGCCCGGCACGACAGACGAATCGGTCGATGAAGCCAAGCAAACGGTCGCCGAGTCCCGTAGCATGATTCGGCGAATCGAACAGGCCGGCAATCTAATTCATAATCACGAATTCAAAAGTCGGATAGATCGTATCTGTAGAGTTGCCGACAGCATTTTAAGCGAAATCGAAGCCGACCCGCGAGATATTCGCAAAGCTAGAAAATTTCTTAATGTTTATCTCGATGGAGCAATGCAAGTCACCGAAGGCTATGCCAAAACGCACAGTCATATCCAATCCGGTCAATTGACACAGAATTTTCGTAATGTACTCGAAACGATTGAAGCGACCTTTCTGGAACAGCAACAAAAATTGTTTGAAGACGACCTATTCGATCTTGATGTCAAAATAGAAGTATTAACCGCGCAACTTAAGCGGGAAGGTATTCGTTGATGCAGGATCCTATCGTTTCCACGCTCCAGTGCTCATCATTATACATAAGTCAAAAATTACCCTTTTGCAATCTTAAGGAATATGCACAAAATAACTGCTACAAATAGTGGGCTTTGCGGCGATTCGGTGACTCGCTTGACAGGACGCCGTGAACCCAGCACCTAAATCCAGCACCTAAATTCCATAGGTCTTTGGCAATGATTCAAAATCATGGCTTATTTAGGTGCTGGGTGAATACATCCATGTAGGCTTGACGGCGGAATCTGATTGCCATGGATGGCATGAATGCAGATTTTGCAGGAGCAAAAATCTGCCCTGCCGCCGACACCTGTCAATCGAGCCACCGAACCCCCTCCCAGAAGTTGTCGAAGTTATTTCATGCTCGTTCCTAACCAATGAAACCTCGATACCCTTTATTGTCACTTAACACCCTCGGGTCTCCCTCACCTAACGCTAGGTGATTCGCGTAGGGTACGCTGTGCGTACCATGGTAACCCCGCGATGTTCATGTGCCCACCGAACCGTCAGGGCACGGCTTTGGTACGCGCAGCGTACCCTACAATTTATGTATAACGATGAGCGCTCCGGCGGGGGAACGACAATTGCCGGTGGGCTGAATAGTTACAATTTCGATAGCATTCATTTAGCCCCTGGTTTTCTCTCTAACAGATTACGTAATAAGATTTTTATCATTAATTCCTCTCTTCGCCATCCAAGAAAAGCATCTTGGTCCTCTTCATCCCAAGAACGATGGGATAATTGAACGACAACAGGTTTCGGTTTATTCTGAAACCAGTAAGAGACCTTGTCGCACCATGTCAAGTATAATAAATCCACTGGATACCGCAATGGACGCTCGGCTGGTTATACCTATCGTACTTCAAATTGCGACATTAACGTATGGACCTGCCATAGAGCCGACACGGATATCATTGTCTTTTGACTATGATGACAACCCTAATTCGAACCTTAAAAAAAGCACGTAGGAGCAGGCGCACGATGACTGTTGAACTTATGATTAACTTTGCGGTGCAGTTTCTTGGAACCTTGGCAGTACTATTCCTGGCCTATCGTTCCTTCCAAAAACGTCGGATTCAATTAGGCGCAGAACCGACGCTTCCGCAATATTTTATCCGCAGAACCACCTATTGGTTAGGGGTTGCGTCGTACTGCGCGTTCATGGCGGCGTTATATTTATTACTAACTTTGCAGTGGTTGCCCTTGGAACCATTGATAACGCTTATCGTTAAAAACCTTCGTTCTCGGGAATTGTTGGATCTTCTGAACGGCTTGGACGGAACCAAGATCGTACCGTTGATTACCGCCGGGCTATTTTTATTTTTTATCGCTTGGGAAAGTAAAATTAACCCCTTGCTAATTTTGAGAGACAACATACATGATGCTTTTGCCATCCCAACTAAAGCGGTAGAGGTCTATAACGCTCTGATTGCCTCAAGATTATCGGCGGTTGACGAGAAACTGAAAGAGCAAATTGCCAATCGATTGTTAGTGTCAAGCATCGACCCCGGCGACTTCGACATGTCCAGTGCCACGGTCGAATATAAGTGGGCTCATAATTGTTTGCTTTTTGATCGGATACAATATTATGCGAATCAGTCGTCTTTTCGTCGATTGTTCAACGAACCGTCTCTGAAATGGGGGGAAATTTGTATTTCCTATAATGCCATGTCGGAAAAAGTGGCGGTTTGGAAGGAAGCGGAGCCGCATTACACCAAGACGGTCAAGTTAATCAAGGAACTGGATCAACTCACCGGTTTGTTGTGCCGCATGCTCGCCTCCTTGATCGTGTTCGGTAGCGCCAGCGAGAACGATATTTGGGCAACCGTGAAACAACTCGGCGGGAATGTTCACGAAGCTCGCTTGAAACACACCTATAAGTATATTTTGATTTTCATGGCGGCCTCCGCTATCGGAGTCATATTGGGTCGAGAAATTTCGGTTTCGTTACACAATGCTTTCCTGTTTCCGAATAAGCCTTTGGCCCACTTTAGCTATACGACGCTTCGGTGGATCGCCTATGTCATGCCGATGTATGTTCTTCCGTTAGCGCTGGTTTTTGTTTCACGTACGCTTGCCTTCAGGCGCCAGCGGGAGCAATACGATCGCTATTACGGATTTTACATGACGATGATGATCATGGGGTTTATTGTCAGTACCACGGTATCGACACTCGTACTCGAGTTAACTTTCTATCGTCGAGAATATTTCAACTTTTTGGAAAGCTTTTTAGATCATATGCGTTGGGGAATTCTTCCTGCGCTGATATGCGGTTTTGTGGCCTATCGAATGGACACGCCAGTGACTGAATCGGAAACGCTAGGTAATTGCCTGGTAAACGCGACGTTGCGATTTCTTGGGTGGGGGGCTGTCGCCGTTATTATCATGCTTTATGCGACCGACGACTTAATCATACAAGAGTCGAATCTGCGGTTTACTTTAGTGG
This sequence comes from Methylotuvimicrobium sp., assembly GCF_050611805.1. Taxonomy (NCBI): domain Bacteria; kingdom Pseudomonadati; phylum Pseudomonadota; class Gammaproteobacteria; order Methylococcales; family Methylococcaceae; genus Methylotuvimicrobium; species Methylotuvimicrobium sp. The sequence goes on along the minus strand of NZ_JBNGHF010000031.1, from coordinate 439 downwards.
GTACGGCTTTCTTTGTGGTTGGTCTGTTAGGAGCCACTGCCCGTTTTAAAACAGCGCGTGCTGACGATTAGGCGGTTACCGGGAGGTGGGCCCAGGGCGCACGCAGTACTTTGTTGACATGCACGGTTCTGGGGGGGCGTCACCATATACAATACTCCCTTTATACTCAAAAAATGGCTAATTTTATAAGGGTATGGGGTGTGGCTGGCGAGGAAGTCGGCAGCAGGGCAGATTTTTGCTCCATGCAAAATCTGCATTCACGCCATCCTTGGCGTTCGAATGCTGCCGTCAAGCCCCCATGGATGGGTTTACCCAGCACCTAAATTCCTTAGTCCATTGGCTATGGTTAACTATCTAGGATAATTTAGGTGCTGGGTGAACGGTGGTCCTCGATAGACACATCCCATACCTTTTATTCTTAGACGGTTTTTCGATCAAA